>JAGRMS010000291.1 GCA_020441135.1 Pseudooceanicola sp. | reverse complement strand
CAGGTTGCCCACCCTACGGGTCGTGCCCGGTCGGCGCATCGGTGGGCAGATTGCCCGCCCTGCGGGTCGGCTCCGGTCGGCGTATCGGTGGGCAGATTGCGCACCCTACGTCGGCAGAGGCCGGGACTGAACAGCTAGTTCGATCGGGCGGTGGCCACCGGGTCGGATTCGGCGTCGCCGGACGCCCGGGGCAGTTCGATGTGGAACACGGCGCCTTCGCCCTCGGTGCTTTCGAAGCCGATGGCGCCGCCCTGCTGGGTCATGATCAGCTTGCAGATATAGAGGCCAAGGCCGGTGCCGTTGACGCTGCGGGGCTGGCCCGGGGCCTGGACGAACCGCTGGAACAGGCGAGGCTGGACCTCGGCCGGGATGCCCTTGCCGAAGTCGCGGACATTGATGCGCAGTTGGTCGCCGCTCTGTTCCAGCGAAACCTCGATCTTGCCGCCCGGGGGCGAGAACTTGGCGGCGTTGGACAGCAGGTTGGTCATCACCTGGAGCGTGCGGTCGAAGTCGTAATCGGCCAGCAGCGCGGTGTCGAAGCCCTTGCGATCCACGGACACGTCGAAGCGGCTGGCGAAGGGTTCATTGGCGACCACCGCTTCTTCCAGCACGTTGACCAGGGGCGCGCGCTTGATATTGAACTCCATCTGGCCGGCGGCAATCTTTTCAACGTCGAGGATGTCGTTGACGATGTTCACCAGCCTGTCCGCGTTGCGGTGGGCGATGGAAAGCATCGAGCGGGCCTTGTCGGTCATGTCGCCCGCCGCGTTGGACAGCAGCAGCCCCATCGCGCCCTTGATCGAGGTCATCGGCGTGCGCAGCTCGTGGCTGATGGTCGACAGCAGCTCGGACTTGGCGCGTTCGTTGCGTTCCTGTTCGGAACTGTCGCGCATCACCACCACCGCGCGGCTGCCGCCATCGGCCCCGCGAAGAAGATGTACGCGCACTTCGAAGGGAATGTCATCGATGCGGCGGGTGGCGCAGAGCTGGTCCTTCTCGCCGGATACCAGCGTCGCCAGGCGTTCGCGGAACACGTCCACATTCATTTCGGGGTATTCGTCCCAGACGAACTTGCCGCGCACTTCGCCCGCGTTCCACCCGGTGCGGGCCAGAGCGGCACGGTTCATGTAGGTGAAGGCCAGCGTATTGACGTCGACGAGGTAAATCTCGTCGCGCAGGCCGTCGAGCATCGAATAGAGCTCTTTCTGTTCGGCCGCGGCCTTGGTGGCGGTGATATCGGTGCGGATCGAGATCGAGCCGACCAGATTACCCTTGGCATCGAGCCGTGGCAGGATGGTGGCCAGGGTCCAGATGAAGCTGTCGTCCTTGCAGCGCAGGCGCAGTTCGCCCGACCAGGGGCGGCCGGCGCTAAGCCCGGCACGGATCTCTTCGAACATCGCAACGTCCTCGTCGAAATAGAAGACGCTGGTCGGTTTGCCGATGATTTCCGAACGCAGGAAACCGGTGGCCTGGAGCAGCTTGTCGTTGACGTGGAAGATGCCGGCTTTCGGGTCGCTGAGCGTGACCATCGCGTGGCTGTTCAGCGCCTCGGCCTCGTGCTCCAGCTTGGCGACGCCATAGCGGCCGCGATTGTCGTCACGGCGCAGGACCAGGAAGAACGAGAGGGCGCAGAGAACGGTGGCCGCGATCAGCAGCGGCGAGATGGCGATGCCGATGAAATGGGCGGTCTCGAGGGCGAGAATGACGAAGGCAGCCGCGATCAGCGCGTTCCGGAAGGTCGTCTTGCCTGCAAGCATGGTTCTATGCCTTTTGTTCCGCCCATATCCGGCGGTTCCCTACAACTGCGGCCCTTGTCGCTTTGCCCCCCGCCGGACCGCTGGTCTGGGGCGCTTGGTCAATCCCAGAACACATGCGCAACAAAATTGCCCTAAAAAAGGCAGAGCTTGGGTTTTTGGAAATATTTTGCGGGGAATGTGATGCCGTATCGTCACGCGATGCGCAGCCTGTGGTTGAATTTGTCGTTTTCAGGCGATGGAGGGTCGGATTCCGGGGTGATGCGGGAGGGCGTCAAGTTTGCGCGCGGCAAGTCGGGGGGTGGCGCGAGTCGGGGCGATTTGCCCTTGTGCCGGGGCGATTCAGGGTAGGGACGGCCTGATGCTCTGGGGCGTCAGGTGCCGGGCATCGGGACTTGGACCCCGGAGTCTTCCAGCAGGCGGTGGAGTGTCGCGAATGTTTCTTCGGCGGCGACAAACTCGCCCTTGCGCTGGTTCAGGAAGTCTTCGGCCGGGGTGAAGAAGAGGATGGCGGCATCGACCTCGGCGTCGGCGCCCGAGCGGTAGGCGCCGATGCGGATGAGTTCCTCCATATCGGCGTAGCGGGCGAGGGTGCGGCGGGCGGCCTGGAAGATGGCGAGCTCTTCGGGGGAGTGGCAGTCGGGCAGCATGCGACTGACCGAGCGGTAGAGGTTCACGGCGGGGAAGCGGCCGCGTTCGGCGATGTGGCGGTCGAGCACGACGTGGCCGTCCATGATGCCGCGGACGGTGTCGGCGACGGGTTCGTTCATGTCGCCGCCGTCGACGAGGACGGTGTAGATGGCAGTGATGTCGCCCGCGCCCTCGGGACCGGGGCCGGCGCGTTCCATCAGCTGGGGGAGTTCGGAGAAGACGGTGGGCGGGTAGCCCTTGGTGGTCGGGGGTTCGCCGCCGGACAGGCCGATCTCGCGCTGGGCCATGGCGAAACGGGTGACGCTGTCCATCAGCAGCAGCACCTGGAGGCCCATGTCGCGGAAGTATTCGGCGATGGCGGTGGCGGTCCAGGCGGCCTGGCGGCGCATCAGCGGGGGTTCGTCGCCGGTGGAGACGACGACGACGGAACGGGCGAGGCCCTGTTCGCCGAGGTCGGACTGGATGAAGTCCTGCACCTCGCGGCCGCGTTCGCCGACGAGGCCGACGACGATGACGTCGGCGGCGGCCTGGCGGGCGAGCATGGCCATGAGGGTGGACTTGCCGACGCCGGAGCCGGAGAAGACGCCCATGCGCTGGCCGCGGCAGAGCGGGGTGAAGACGTCGAAGATCTTGATGCCGGTGGTGAGGCGCTGGCCGGTGCGGCGACGGTCGAAGGCGGCGGGGGGCGCGGCCTTGACGTCGCGGGGGCTGGTGCCCTCGACCAGCGGGCCCTTGCGGTCGAGCGGTTCGGCCAGCGCGTTCATCACGCGGCCGCGCCAGGACAGGTCGGGGCGGATGGTGTCGCCGCGGGGGCTGAGCGAGACGGGGTCGCCGGCGCTGACCCCGGCCCAGGTGCCGAAGGGCAGGACGTGGGTGCCGTCGCTGTCGATGCCGACGACCTCGCCCAGCACCGGACCGCGCGCGCCGTGGACGACGCAGCGGTGGCCGACCCACATCGCGCGCTCCAGCCCGGTCACGGTGAGGGTCAGGCCGACGACGGCGCGGACTTCTCCGACTATTCTTGAAGCATCTACCGCTCTGACAAGAGTAGAAAGCTCCGAAAACGCCTTCTGCATGTATAAATCCGCTGGTCTCGCTTTTTTATTCATGTTAAGCATGGATTAATCGAAAGGGAAGTCTATTGAAGCTCGAATCCATGTCTTTCTTCAGCCTCGCATCGCGCAAGATGGAGTGGCTGGGCGCGCGTCAGAAGGTCATCGCCGAGAACGTCGCGAATGCGGATACGCCCAATTACCGGGCGCAGGAGGTGTCGTCCTTTGGCGAGATGCTGGAGGCGCGGGCCTCGGCCGGCGCGCTGGTGCGGACCTCGGCCAATCACATCCAGGGCAGCGAGCCGATGACCGCCGGGCTGGAGGTCAAGGAAGACGAAGGCGCCTGGGCAAGCACGAGCATCGACGGCAATTCGGTCGTGCTGGAGCAGCAGGCAATCAAGGCCAACGACGTCAGCGAGAACTACCGGCTGGCGGCGAGCCTTTATCGCAAGGGATACGAGCTGGTGACGCTGGCTGTCACCGGGATCAGGTAAGGGGGCGAACCATGGATCCTTTGAAGTCCATCGCGCAGATCGCGGCAAGCGGCATGAGCGTGCAGAGCGCGCGGTTGCAGGTGGTGGCCGAGAACGTGGCGAATGCCGATACCACCTCGAAGGTCGCCGGGGGCGATCCGTACCGGCGCAAGACGATCAGCTTCGAGGAATACCTCGAGCGGGACAGCGGGCTGAACCTGGTGCGGGTGTCGGACATCGGCCGCGACCAGGCCGCGTTTTCGCTGCGCTATGAACCCTCGCACCCGGCGGCGGATGCCGAGGGGCTGGTGAAGGTGGCAAACGTCAATCCCATCCTCGAGATGGCGAACATGCGCGAGGCGTCGCGCAGCTACGAAGCGAACCTGAACCTGTACGAGGCCGGGCGGAAGATGCGCGGCATGATGATCGACCTTCTGAAGTGACCTGAGAGAAAATGGCCCAGACCAGCACAATCGTGAACGGAGGCGCCGTAGCGGGCGCCTATCGCAATTCCCTGAACCTGCAAAATTCCGCTCCGGCACCCGAGGCCGACAAGGCGGGTACCTCCTTTGCAGAGATGGTGCGCGAGGCGGCGGTCGATGCCGCGCAGACCATGCGCGAGGCCGATGCCGTGGCGCGCGCGGGGATGGTCGACAAGGCGACGACGCAGCAAGTGGTCGAGGCCACCATCGCGCTGGAGTCGACCGTCAAGGTGGCCGTGGCGATGCGCGACAAGCTGATCTCGGCCTACCAGGAAGTGATGCGGATGCCGATCTGAAGGCGATGGCGTGACCGAGGGCGACACATACGACATCCTGTCCATGACCTTCCTGACCGTGCTGTACGCGTCGGGTCCGATCATGCTGCTGGCGCTGGTGGTCGGCCTGGCCATCGCCTTCTTTCAGGCGCTGACGCAGGTGCAGGAAATGACGCTGACCTTCGTGCCCAAGATCGCCGTCATCATGATCGGCCTCGTGGTGGTGACTCCGCTGATGTATCTCGTGCTCAAGCGGCTGTCGGACCAGATCTTCGACATCATGATTTCGGGTGGAGTGTGAGGGCCTGTCTCGCCCTGTGCGTGAGCCTTGCCGCCGGTCCGCTGTGCGCGAGCGGCTGGGAGGGACTTTACACCTATACCGAACCGGCGCGGGTGACGGTGAACCTGCCCGAAGAAGCGGTCTGCGTACACCAGATCTTCGAGGCGCAATTGCGCTACAACATCCCCGACAACTTGCTGCTGGGCATCGGCCTGCAAGAGGCCGGCATGCGTCTGGGCGACCTCTACACGGTCTGGCCCTGGTCGGTGAACGCGGCGGGCGAGGGGCGCACCTTCGACACGCAGGCGGCGGCGATGGCCTGGGTGCATCAGCGGATGGCGCAGGGCGTCAACTCGATCGACGTTGGCTGCATGCAGGTGAACCAGATGTGGCACCCGAACGCCTTTACCGATCTGGAGACGGCCTTCGACCCGGCGGCAAACGTGGATTACGCGGCGCGGTTCCTGCGCGACCTTTACTACCAGACGGGCGACTGGGAACTGGCGGCGGGGTCGTATCACTCGTTCACCCCGGCGCTGCGGACGGCCTACCTGGCGTCGCTGCGCCAGAACATCGCGGCGGCGAATGCCCGGATCGACGAATTCCGCGACATCGCGGCGGTGATGGGCGAGACGGTGGCAACGGCGGCGCCGGTCGTGGTGCCGGGGGGCATCCTGTGGTCCTCGGGGATGAACGCGCTGAAACAGGGTGAAAGCGGCCCGCGCAGCCTTTATTCCGCGGAACCGCTGCTGCCGATCTTCGGGCGGGGCAACTGATGGCGGTAACGGATACAGGCATGATGGGCCGGGGACTGGCGCACCGCGACGTGGCCTTTGCCATCGGTGTGACGCTGGTTCTGGCGATGCTGTTCATCCCGCTGCCGGCGGTGGTGCTGGATTTCGGGCTGGCGGTGTCGCTGTCGCTGTCGGTGCTGATCCTGATGGTCGCGCTGTGGATTCCGAAGCCGCTTGAATTCAACTCCTTCCCCACCCTGCTGCTGGTGGTGACGCTGCTGCGGCTGTCGCTGAACGTGGCGTCGACCCGGTTGATCCTGTCCGAGGGGCACACGGGACCAAGCGCGGCGGGGGGTGTGATCGAAGGGTTCGCCAAGTTCATCGTGGCGGGGAATTTCGTCATCGGGATCGTGATCTTTGCGATCCTCGTCGTCATCAACTTCATCGTCATCACCAAGGGTTCGGGCCGGATCGCCGAGGTAGCGGCGCGCTTCTCGCTGGATGCGATGCCGGGCAAGCAGATGGCGATCGATGCCGACCTGGGCGCGGGGCTGATCGACGAGGCCGAGGCCAAGCGGCGGCGGCGCGAGCTGGAAGGCGAAAGCGGGTTCTTCGGCGCGATGGACGGTGCGTCGAAGTTCGTGCGCGGCGACGCGGTGGCGGGGATCATCATCACGCTGGTGAACGTGGTGGGGGGCATCCTGGTCGGGACGTTGCAGCACGACCTGTCGCTGATGCAGGCGGCGGACAGCTATACGACGCTGACCATCGGCGACGGCCTGGTGAGCCAGGTTCCGGCGCTGATCGTGTCGCTGGCGGCGGGCCTGATCGTCACCAAGGGCGGCACCGAGGGCGCGGCGAACGAGGCGGTGCTGGGGCAGCTGTCGAAGTTTCCGAAGGCGACCTTCGTGGCGGCGGGGCTGCTGCTGGCGATCGGGATGCTGCCGGGGTTCCCGAAGCTGGTGTTCCTGCTGCTGGCGGGGGGCATGGCGGCCTTGGGCTGGTACATGATGCGGCTGACCCGCGACAAGGCGGCGGCGGAAGCGCGGGCCGAGAAGGAGCGTGTCAGGGCGGGCGCGGTCAGCGCGGAGGACGACCTGAAGTCGACGATGAAGGTCGACGACCTGCGGCTGGACCTTGGCACCGCGCTGGTGCCGCTGACCAGCGGATCGGACGCGGCGCTGCCGGGCAAGATCCGCAGCCTGCGGGGGCTGTTCGCGCGGGAATTCGGGTTCGTGCTGCCCTCGGTGCGGATCAAGGACGACGCGGCGCTGGGGGTGAACCAGTATGCGGTCTCGGTGCAGGGGGTCGAGGTGGCGCGGGGCGAGGTGCGGCCGAACCGGATGATGGTGCTGAACCCGGCGGAGACTCCGGTGCAGCTGCCCGGCGAGAAGGTGAAGGATCCGACCTTCGGGCTGGACGCGATCTGGGTGGACCACGCCAGCGCGGCGCAGGCGGAAGGGCAGGGCTATACGGCGGTGGACCCGGAGAGCGTGATCACCACGCACCTGACGGAGATCATCAAGGAGCACATGCCAGAGCTGCTGACCTATGCCGCCGTGCAGGAGCTGATCGGCAACCTCGACCGGGATTACCAGAAGCTGGCGGGGGATCTGCCGGGATCGTCGGCGATCACGCTGCAACAGGTGTTGCAGGCGCTGCTGGCGGAACGGGTGTCGGTCCGCAACCTGCCGCTGATCGTCGAGGCGGTGGCCGAGGCCGGGCGGGGCGGCGCGTCGGTCCAGACGTTGACCGAGCATGTGCGCAAGCGGCTGGCGAACCAGATCTGCCGGTCGCTGACCGATCCGGCGGGGTTCATCCCGGTGATCACGCTGAACAACGCCTGGGAGAAGGAGTTCCTGCAGGCGGTGCGGGTGAACGGCGAGGAGAAGTCGTTCCTGATGTCGCCCCAGCGGGTGCAGGAGTTCGTGCTGGCAGCGCGGCAGACGATCCAGACCTTCGCGCAGCGCGACGAGTGGCCGGCGCTGATGGTCGCGCCCGAGGTGCGCGGCTTCATCCGCTCGATGCTGGAGCGGGTCAGCCCCTCGACGCAGGTGATCTCGCACAACGAGGTGCATCGCAAGGCGAACCTGCGGACGGTCGCCAGCGTGGGCAGTTGAGGCATGTCCCGTTCCAATGTATTCCCGCTCCGCCCCGAACGCATTCGCCGGGGCAAACGCTGCCTCGGGGTGGACCGGCAATATTCGATCAAGATCGAACGGGACAGGCCCTAGGTGGATCTCACCGCCCTCCTCACTTCGCAGGTGCTGGGCTACGCCCTGGTCTTCGCGCGGCTGGGCGCGGTGATGGTGTTCATGCCCGGGATCGGCGAGCAGATGATCCCGATCCGGCACCGGCTGGCGATGGGGGTGGTGCTGTCGCTGGCGCTCTACCCCGCGACGCCGGTCGGGGCGCTGAACCTCGAGACGCCGCTGGACCTGTTCCCGCTGCTGGTGGTGGAAACCGCCATTGGCATCTGGATCGGGATCACCGCGCGCATCCTGCTGAGCGCGTTGCAGCTGGCCGGATACCAGGTCGGCCTCGTCTCGGGCCTGTCGAACGCCTTCGCGCCCAGCATCGGATCGTTCGAAGGCTCGACCCTGCTCGCCACCGCGCTGATGCTGACCGGCGTGACGCTGATCTTCGCCACCGACCTGCACCATGCGATCCTGATGGCGCTGTTGATGAGCTATGACGTCTTCGCCCCCGGCCAGTACCTGGGCGGCGACCTGGCCGAACAGATCGTCAAGGCGGCAAGCCACAGCTTCTACATCGGCACGATGATCTCGGCCCCGTTCTTCGTCATGGGGCTGGTGCTGAACGTGGGTTTCGGCCTTGCCAACCGGATGATGCCGACGCTGCCGGTGTTCTTCGTCGCCGCGCCGCTGTTGATCGTGTCGGGGCTGTTCGTTCTGGTTGTCGCCGCCCCGACGATGCTGCGGGCCTGGCTGGAGGACTTCGGCCTCTGGTTCGGCCTGTTGTCATTCTGAGGGCGGGACATGGCGGAGAATACCGAGGACCAGAGCAACAAGACCGAAGACCCGACCCCGCGAAAGCTGAGCAAGGCGCGGGAAAAGGGGGATGTCCCCCACTCGCGCGAGGCGGGGACCATGATGATGATCCTCGCCCTGCTGATCCTGACGGTCTTCCTGATGCCGCAGGTGACAGGCCCGCTGATGGGCGTGCTGAAACGGGTGTTCGAGACCGCCGGAACGGTGCAGATCGGCGAGGGGCGGGCCGGGATGCACGACCTCGGGCTGGTGATCAACCTGCTGGCGCGGGGGGTCATCATCGTGCTGGCCCCGGTGATGGGGCTGTTCCTGCTGGCCGCTGTCGCGGGCGCGCTGTTGCAGGGCGAGATCGTGGTGGCGGCGGAACGGATCAAGCCGAAGCTGTCCAAGCTGTCGCCCATCGGCGGGTTCAAGCGGCTGTTCTCGGCCGATGCGCTGGTCGAATTCGTCAAGAGCGTGGTCAAGGTGCTGGTGGTCGGGGTCATCGCGGTCTGGCTGTCCTACCAGGCGGTGACGGGCATCTGGCAGGCCGAAGGCTTCCTGCCCGAGGCGATCGCGCCCTATTTCCAGCATTACGTCGCCGTGCTGCTGGCGATTGTCGCGGTGATGGCGGTGGTGGTGGCGCTGGCCGACACGATCTTCAAGCGGCTGCGCTGGTACGCCAAGCAGCGGATGTCGGTGAAGGACGTGCGCGACGAGATCAAGGAGCAGGAAGGCGATCCGCTGATCAAGGCCAAGCGGATGGAGACCCGGCGCAAGCGGTCGCGGCAGCGCATGGCGGTGGCGGTGCCCGAGGCGACGGTCGTGCTGACCAACCCGACGCATTACGCCGTGGCGCTGAAATACGAACAGGGCGAGGACGAGGCGCCGGTCTGCGTCGCCAAGGGGGCCGACCTGATGGCGGCGCAGATCCGCAAGCTGGCGCATGAGGCGGACGTGCCGGTGATCGAGAACCGCGCGCTGGCGCGGGCGCTGTTCGAGGTGGCCGAGGTGGATGAGCCGATCCCGCTGGAGCACTGGCAGGCGGCGGCCGAGATCATCCGGTTTGTCTTTGACCTGCGGCAGAACATCCGGCGGCAACCGCCGGCGGGGTCGAGCGTAAGACGGGATTGAGGGTGGTGCCGGGGCGGTGGGCAGATTGCCCACCCTACGGATTGGCGGGCGTTGGTCAGGCCGATAGCGAGTGAATCTATTGCCCGGAATCAAGGTGGCGAAGCCACCGCCGGGCAGCGCCCGACCGCCCCGTCACGCCGCTGGCGTGCCTCCGGCACGACGCGGGCGCTTTTGCGACGTTGCCGCGGGTTCGGACGTCAGAGGACTTGGCACCATAAAGTGCAGACCAAGAGCGTTGCAGCGCCCACCCGGCGGTCGGGCACTGCCCTGTGTGGTGCTGTCTTGCCAAAAATTTCGGCGGGGCGAGCCCCGCCCTACAGCTTGAGCCCGTTCAGGCGCTGGTCGCCGGGGAGCTTGGAGCGTTCGAGGATGATACGCGAGATCGCCCGTGCGCGGACCTTGTTCAGGGCGGCGAGGATCGGGGCGGCGTCGCGTTCGGGCATGGTGGCGAGCACCAGCACCGAGGTTTCGATGTCCATGTCGTCGAGGATCGCCGCCGCTTCCTTCGGTTTCATCGCGGAATAGAGCGCGACGAGGCGGTCGAGGTCGTCGGTCTGCGACTTCTTCACGGTTTCGAGCAGGCCCTCGAGTTCGGCCTTGAGGTCGGAGAGCTGTTGCTGCTCGATCCCGAGTTTTTCGCGGGCGAGTTCCATCTCGGACTGCTGCTCGGCCAGGCGGGTCTTCTGGGCGTCGATGAGGGTGCGTTCCTCCTGCATCGCCTCGAGCATTTCCTCGGGCGTTTCGCAGATCATCGGCGCGACCGGCGCGGCGACGGCGGCGGGCACCGGGGGCGCCTCGGTGCTGCCCGCGGCATTGGCGGCGCTGACGAAGGCGCCGGGGTCGCTGTCGGTCTCGGGGAAGATCAGCGCCGTCGTGGTGCGCAGCACGCCCATCAGCGCCAGACCGCAGAGGATCAGCGGGAAGGGGCGCGGCATCCTCATGCCTCGCGGCTCCGCGCGGTGGCGAAGAAGCTGCGGACGAGATCGGCCTTGCCGGTGACGGAGGCGACGCCGACGGGATCATCCGCTTGCGGCTGCGGCGCAGGCGCGGGTTCCGGGGCGGGCGCGGCGGCGGCGCGGCGGGGGCGCAGGTTCAGGCCCTCGCGGACCTGGCCCTCGATCGCCTGGGTGACGGCCTTGAAGGCCGAGAGCGAGCCTTCGGAGCGGTCCACGGCGGCGGAGAATTCATCCACCATCGGGGCCATTTCGCGCAGGATGCCGACGAGGTGGCGGACGCGGCGGTCAACCAGCCAGGCATAGCCGAGGACGCCCGCCAGCAGCGCCAGGATGGCGAAATCAATCAAATGTGACATCGGTGGGTTCCTCTTCTTCGCTGTAATCCCGGACCACGCGCAGGGCGACCGCGCCGTTGCGGCGGCGGCCCACGGCGGCCGAGAAGAATTTCAGGTTGTCGCAGGAGACGGTGACGTGCTGGTCCTCGGTGATCCCGAGGGGCACGGTGACGCCGGGTTTCCAGTTCAGGATGTCGGCGAGGGCGATGACCGGTTCGTGCAGGACGGCGTCGATGGTGATCGGGGTGTGTTCCAGCTTGCCGCTGAGCAGGTCGCGCCAGGAGCTGTCGCCGCCGAGCTGGCCGCCGTGGAAGGGGGCGGAGAGGATCGAGCGGATCGATTCGAAGACGGTGGTGGGGAAGAGGAACATCAGGTTGCCGCCGCGACCGTCGAAGTCGATGCGCATGGTAATCTTGACGCAGGGGCCGGAGGGGGCGGAGAGCACCATCGCCTGCGGGCTGCTTTCGATGTGGTCGATGACGAACTGCACCTCGCAGAGGCGGGCGAAGGCCTCGGCCAGCGCATTCAGGGCGGCCTGGCAGAGGCGGGCGCCGAATTTGCGTTCGATGGCGGAATAGGCGCGGGGGGTCCAGTCCTTGCGACTGGCGGCGCGGCCGCCGAGCAGGATTTCGAGCGTGGTGAACAGCAGTTCGTGGTCGAGAACGACGCCGATGTCGCCTTCCCAGGGGTGGGCGGCGGCGACCATGGCGAGGCTGTCGAGCGGCAGGCTTTCCAGCGCCTCGCCGACGGTCGAATAGGTGAAGCTGGCGAGCGCGGCGTCGGCGGTGTTGCCGGCGCAGTGGGCCTTCATCACCGGGGCGAGGGCAAGGGTGAAGCGGTCGACGATGACCTCGAGCACGGGCAGGCGCTGGTAGTTCGCCTTGGCCGAGCGGATCATTTGATCGACGACGCGGTCTTCGATGGTGTCGGTTTCAGCCATGGGTCACTGCACGATCAGGTCGGCGACGAGGATTTCCTGCGGCGCGAGGCTTTCGGTTACGGTGCGGGCGCGGTGCAAAAGCTCCTGCTTGACCACGACGAGGCCGAGCGAGCCGCGCAAGTCCTGTTCGGTGAGCAGGCGGAGGTAATCCTGGAAGCTGTCGCGGATAAACAGGCGGCGTTCCTCGATGCGGTCGGCGCCGGCGAGGGTTTCGTCGTAGACCAGCGCCACGTTCAGTTTCATGAAGCGGGTCGTCACGCGGCCGGTGGCTGTGGTGGCGGAGATGTTGACGATGATCTCCTTGAAGGGGGTCACGGCCATCTCGTTGACGGGTTTCGGCGCGGCAGCTTCGCCGTGGCCGCCTTCGGCGGCGGGTGCCGGGGCCGCGTGGGCCGGTTCGGGGGCGTGTGCCTCTTCCATGGGCGCGTCGTCGCCGCCGCCGAGCGAGGTCGCCGCGAAGAAGCCGACGCCCGCGCCGACGACGGAAAGGCCGAGAATGGCCGCGATCATGACGATGGGTTTCGGCCCGCCCGCGGGGGCGGCGGCATCGGTTGCTTTCCTGGCGGGTTTCTTGCCCATGAATTGGCGATCCGGGTGCCTGTCAGTCTTTAAACGTTTCTATCCGGTTATTCGGGTCACTCACAAGTATAAAAATCGATTTAGCCTTGCGCAGCATGTATAGTTTGGTATTCATTCACATGAAACCTTCGCTGTTCTTCCAAGCAATCGGCCTCCCGTGAACTCGCTGCTGAAAAATCTCGCGTCCCTGGGCCAGTTGCGCCTGTCGCTGCTGGCCTTGTCGGGGGTGGCGCTGCTGCTGGTGTTCTTCTTTGGCCTGCGCGCGGTGATGCAGCCGGAATTCGTGCAGCTTTATGGCGGGATGAGCCCCGGCGCTGCGTCGAACGTGATCGACACGCTGGAGGCCGAGGGCATCCGGGTCGAGCTGGGCGATAATGGCGCGACGGTCAGCGTGCCCAAGGAGTCGGTGGCGCGGGCGCGGATGGCGCTGGCCGACAAGGGGCTGCCGGGCGACGGGACGCCGGGCTGGGAGCTGTTCGACGAGGCGGGCGGGCTTGGCATGAATTCCTTCCTGCAGCGGGTGAACCGGCTGCGGGCAATGGAGGGCGAGCTGGCGCGGTCGATCCAGACCATCGAGGGCGTGACGGCGGCGCGGGTCCACCTGGTGCTGCCCGAGCGGGAAGCCTTTTCGCGCGACCGGCCGGAGCCGACGGCCTCGGTCATCGTGCGGGGATCGGCAAGCCGGGCCATCGGGCAGCGGCAGGCGCGCGCGATCCGGGCGCTGGTTGCCTCGGCCGTGCCCGATATGTCGGCCAACAAGGTGACGGTGCTGTCGGCGGACGGCGAGACGATCCTGGGCGAGACGACGGACGGCGCGGGCGACGTGTCGATCCAGTCGGTTCGGGCAGGTATCGAGGAGCGGCTGGGACAGTCGGTGTCGCAGATCCTGTCGGCGCGGGTCGGCGCGGGCAACGTGCGGGTGCAGGTCAGCGTCGACCTGGAGACCGAGCGGCGGGTGATCCGGCAGCAGAGCTTCGATCCGGCGCAGCGGGTGGTGCGGTCGACCGAAACCTCGGGCGAGACCCGGGAGGATCGCGAGGCGGCGGCGGGCGAGGTCGGCGTGAACGGGAACATCCCGCCGGAACTGGCGGACGGGGCACCGGAGGGCGCGGGCAGCAAGAACACCAGCGAGCGGACGCGCGAGGTGGTGAACTACGAGATCGGCAAGACCGAGAGCGAGGTCATCCGCGAGCCGGGCGACATCAGGCGGCTGTCGGTCGCGGTGCTGGTGAACGGCATCTATAATGTCGGCGACAACGGCACGGTGGATTACGCCGAGCGTCCGGCGGAGGAGCTGGCGCGGCTGGAAGAGCTGATCAAGACCGCCGTGGGGTTCAGCGAGGAACGCGGCGACAGCGTGTCGGTCGATAGCCTGCGGTTCATCGATTACTCGATGGACGTGGGCGAGCCGGTGGGGCCGGGAGTCGGGCAGCTGCTGACGGACAACTTTGCCTCGATCCTGCGGGGCGTGCTGGCGCTGGCGCTGACGGGGATCGTGCTGGCGGTGGGCGTGCGGCCGCTGATGCGGCAGATGGCCGAGATCAACTCGCAACAGCAACTGGCGGCGGCAGCGGCGCAAGGGGCCGAGGCGCAGATGGCGCTTGCCGCGGCGGGCAGCGGCGACACCGTGAAGCAACTGCCGGGGGCGCAGGGGGCGCAGCATGTGACGGTCGAGCATGGCGGCGGCAATTCGCAGACGACGGTGCATCGCTATTCGCCGACGCGGGCGCATTCGGAGCTGGTGAACCTGGCGTCGGTGCAGGGCGGCGTGCGGCGCGGCTGGATCGAGACGGTGAGCGACACCATCGAGGGGCAGCCGGAAGAGTCGCTGCGGGTGGTCAAGGCCTGGCTGGCGGAAGAGGTCTGATGCTGTTCGACCGCAACTTTGACCTGGAAGTCGAGCAGGAGCGGGCCGAGCGCCGGCGGCTGGCCGAGGCGGTCTTTACCGCGTCGGAACTGGCGGAAGCGGTGGCCGAGGCGCGGCGCGACGCCTTCGAGGACGGCCGCCAGGCGGGCAAGGCCGAGGCAACCGAGGCGCTGAAAGAGAGCGACCTGCGGCGGCAGGCGGAGACGCTGGCGGAACTGTCGGGGCAGGTGGGCGAGCTGACGGCGGCAATCGACGAACGCATCGCGGGGCTGGAGCAGCAGCTGTTGTCCTTCGTGCTGGCGGTCTTCGAGAAGGTCGCGCCGGAAGTGCTGGCCAGCCGGGCGGGGCCGCGGGCCGAGGCCGAGGTGCGGTCGGCGATCGCGATGGCGCGGGGGACGTCGGTGCTGCACCTTTACCTGCCGCCGGCGGTTCACGCGGCCATCGGCGAGACGCTGGCGGCGGTGTCGCTGGTCGGCGAGGGGCGGGTGGCGATCAATGCCGATCCGGCGCTGCGCGAGGGCGACGCGCGGGTCGAGTGGGACAACGGGTTCATGGAATACAGCTTTGCGACGATCTGCGACCGCATCCTGACGGGATTGCGCGCAGCCGCCGGGAAGCCCGATCAAGGGGGCAAGGACAATGGCTGAAGAGACCGAAGACGGCGGGGCCGAGATCGAGGTGAAAGAGGCGCCGGAGGCGGCCCCTTCGCAGGGCGGGCGCAACATCGACGCCATGCTGAACGTCGGCTTGCAGGTGCAGATCGTGCTGGGGCGCAGCCGGATGCCGATCTCGCAGGTGCTGAAGCTGACGCGCGGGTCGATCATCGAGCTGGACAAGAAGATGGGCGATCCGGTGGAGATTCTGATCAACGACCGGCTGGTGGCGAAGGGCGACCTGGTGAAGCTGGCGGGCGACCGGCTGGGCGTGGAGCTCACGGAGATCGTGAAGGACTATGTTCCGGGGCATGACTGACGGCGATGGGACGGGCCGTCTTTCTATTCCTGCTAGTGGCGGTTCTGCTGCTGCCGCATGGGGCGCAGGCGCAACAGGCGGGGGGCGATCTGCTGGGCGCGATCACCAACGCGCTGAGCGACGCGCCGGCCGGATCGGACGAGCGGGCGACGCTGTCGGGGCGCATCATCCAGATGATCGCGCTGATGACGGTGCTGGCGCTGGCGCCGGGGCTGCTGGTGGTCATGACGTCCTTCACGCGGTTCGTCATCGTGTTTTCGATGCTGCGGTCGGCCCTGGGCCTGAACCAGACGCCGCCGAACATGGTGCTGAGCTCGATGGCCTTGTTCATGACGTTCTTCGTGATGCAGCCGGTGTTCGAGGACGCCTGGCAGGACGGCATCCAGCCGCTGATGAACAACGCGATCACGGAAGAGCAGGCGATGGGGCGGATCGGCGATCCGTTCAAGCGGTTCATGTTCGTGAACACGCGCGAGAAGGATATCGCGCTGTTTTCGGACATCGCGGCGCGCAGCGGCGAGGCGGAGCCGGAGGGGCCGGCGACATTCGAGACCACGGGGTGGCGGGTGCTGGTGCCGGCCTTCATGATCTCGGAACTGCGGCGGGCCTTCACCATCGGGTTCCTGATCTACCTGCCGTTCATCGCCATCGACCTGATCGTCGCGTCGATCCTCATGAGCGCGGGCATGATGATGCTGCCGCCGGTGCTGGTGTCCTTGCCGTTCAAGGTCATCTTCTTCGTGCTGATCGACGGGTGGTACATGCTCGCCGGCAGTCTGATGGAAGGCTATCTGCCGCTTTCGGCGGCGGGGTGAAGGGGGAAGAACCATGTCGACCGCAACGCTGAGACGGGCGCTGGACCAGGGCGTGGCGACCGCGCCGCGCCGCAAGAAGATGGCGGGGCCGGAGAAGGCGGCGATCCTGTTCCTGTGCCTGGGCGAGACGCGCGGGTCGGAGCTGATGAAGAAGCTGGACGAGGAGGAGATCCAGAAGATCACCCGCGCCATGTCCAAGCTGGGGGTGATCGACGGCACCCATGTCGAGCAGGTGATGACCGAGTTCACCGAGGCGGTCTACAACGGCGGGGCGATCGTGGGATCGTTCTCGGTCGCCGAGAAGCTGTTGCGGAACTTCCTGCCGGGCGACCAGGTGGAGTCGATCCTGAAGGACATCTCGGGGCCGCTGAAGGAGCGCGATCTCTGGGCGCGGTTCAGCCAGATCAACGAGAACGTCATCGCCAACTACCTGAAGGGCGAGCATTCGCAGACGGCGGCGGCGATCCTGTCGAACGTGGCGGTGGACGTGGCGGCGCGGGTGCTGCCGCTGCTCGGGACCGAGCGGATGCAGGACGTCATCGAGCGGATGATCAAGATGGAGGCGGTTCCCGGCGAGATGATGGCCGAGATCGAGGAGACGCTGAAGACCGAACTGATGGGCGCGGCGGAATCCTCGGGCCGGGACATGCAGAAGCAGATGGCGGAGCTGTTCAACAAGCTGGACCGCAACGCCTTCGACGAGCTGGCGAGCGTGCTGGAAGAGAAGATGCCGGACGCCTTCACCAGCATCAAGCAGCGGATGTTCACATTCGACGACCTGGTCAAGCTGGACGCGATGGCGCTGGCGCGGGTGATGCGGGGCGTTCCCGGCAACACGCTGCCGGTGGCGCTGCGGGGCGCCAGCAAGGAGGTGCGCGATCACTTCCTGGCGCAGCTGCCGGGGCGGTCGCGGGACATGCTGGCGGAAGAGATGAACAACATGGGTCCGGTGCGCGGGCGCGATGTGCGCACGGCGCAGCTGGCGATGGTGGATTACGCCAAGGAGCTGGCCGAGGAAGAGGTGATCCAGCTGCCGACGGAATCCGAGGAAGACGACTTTATCTGACCGGGTTGCGCCGACGGGAGCGCCACCAGCGGATCTGGGCAAGGTCGCTCATCTCGGTTTCCTCGCGGCGTTCGAGGTCGGCCACGCGGCGGGCGAGGGCGTCGAGGCGCAGGATCTCGTAGGACTTGATCTCGCGGAAGCCTTCGGCCACGCGGTCGGCGATCTCGGCGGCGCTGGTTTCGATCTCGGCAATGGCGCGGTCGCCGCGGGCGATTTCGCCCCGGACGGAGCGGACGAAGTTGCCGAGGTAGGAGCGCAGGGCCGGGTCGGCGCATTGCGCGCCATCCTCGAGGCTTTGTTCCAGGTCGCGGCGGTTTTGCTCCAGCTGCGCGGACTGGGCGCGCAACTGCCCGAGGGCCTGGGTTTCGCTTTCGATCTCGTGGCGGCGCACCCGTTCCAAGAGGGCAAGCGCGGCAATCCGTCTGTCGTCCAAGTCAGTGGCCTGTCGGTTTCGCGTCGTGAGACGGTTCGTCGTGTTGCGGCGGGGGGCCGCCCATCTTCACCACCAGCGCCGCCCGCATCCGGTCGGTGATCTCGACCGGCAGCAGGTGGCGCGCCTTCGGAACCGTCACCGGGAAGACTTGCGCTTCGTCGGCGGGTTTCGGCACCGAAGTGGCGGCGGGAACGGGTTCGCCCCCGGCGGCTGCCGCAAGGGAAGGCAGCAGCGCCAGGAGCAGGGTTAGACGGATCACGAGGAGGAGGTCAAGGCGCGCTGGCTTTCCTCGACCGCATAGAAGTTGGGCTGCATCCGGGTCGGAATCGCGCCGCGCCCGATCTCGATGCAGATGTTCGGCGGATGGTTCGCGACGATGGCGATGAAGATGTCACGGATGACGATGTAGAAGTTGCCGTCTTCCTCTTCGATCTGCTTCAGCCGGCCCGAGATCGGCTGCACCATGCAATAGGCCAGGAACACGCCGAGGAACGTCCCGACCAGCGCGCCGCCGATCATGCCGCCCAGAACCTCGGGCGGCTGGTCGATCGAACTCATGGTCTTGATCACGCCAAGCACGGCCGCGACGATCCCGATGGCAGGCAGGCCGTCGGCCATGGTCTGGATCGCGCCGGCGCTGGCGAGCGCCTCGTGGTGGTGCTTCTTGAGCTTGCGGTTGATCACGTCCTCGGTCTGGAAGCGGTCGTCGAACTGCATCGACAGCATGCGGAAGCTGTCAGTGATCAGCTCGATGGCGAAATGGTCGTGCTGCACCTTGGGATAGCGCGAGAAGATGTCGCTCTCGTTCGGCTTTTCGATGTGGTCGTCCAGTGCAAGGATGCCGCTCTGCTTGTAGATGCGGGCGAGTTCATACATCAGGCTGAGCAGTTCTTCGTAATCCTTGCCCTTCCACTTGGGGCCCTTGATCACCTTGAGAACGCCGCCCCCGGCGCTTTTCAGCATCGAGAGCGAGTTGGCGATGACGAAGGCCCCGATGGCGGCGCCGGCGATCATCATGCCTTCGAAGGGCAGCGCGTGCATCACGATGTCCATCTTGCCGCCCGACAGTATGAAGCCGCCGAAGACCAGCCCGAAGACCATCACGAGTCCAAGCAGTACTGTCATGTATCAGTCCGTATTTTGCGCGGGAACGGTTCGAATATCCAAGATTATGATAAACATAATTGACTTCGTCGCAAGCATAATAAAGTATAAAAGCAACGTCCGGCTGCCAACTGACGCCAAAGAGCATGAATAATTCTGACGCCTTCGCCTACTGCCTTGATGCGGAACTGGTTCGCAGCGTGCTGCCGGACTGGCCCGAGGTCTTGAGCCTGCTGCTTTGCCTGAAGGCGGACGGCACCTGCCGGACAGTGATCTTCCATGCCGAGGAGGGCAGCCGCGCGCTGCGGCGGGCCGCGGCGGCGCTGGAACTGCCGACGCGCAGTTTCCCGGTGGCGCCCGAGGTCAAGGGCTGGCCGACGCGGGCGGTGCGCTTCTCGGAAGAGCAGGACATGCTGACGCTGGTGGCGGGGATTCCGAAGCTGGTGGCGAAGGCGAAGGATTACCTGGAGCGCTACGAGCACGAGAAGGAGGCGCCGAAAGCGCCCGAGGCGGTGGCCGAGGAGAAGGAGCCGATCCACGCGGGGCCGGTGCGGCGGCTGAACCTGGGGCTGGCGAAGGCGGACATTGCCGAGAAGGTGCGGCGGATGGCGGCGGAGACCCCGGCCGCACCCGCGCCGCCGCCTGCACCGAAGATGCCGGCGGGCTTCCTGCCGGGCGGGCCGCAGCGCGAGTGCCAGTTCGGCGCGGGGCTGATCGGGATCGTCGGCGGGCATGTGCGGGTGATCCTGTCGCCCGAGCGGCTGTCGGTGCGGACGACTCCGCGTGTGGTGAACGAGATCGGGTTCAGCGCGGACTTCTGGCGGTTCTACCTGCCCCGCTGGGCGCTGCTGGACTGGATGCCGGGCATGGCGGCGGTGCTGGACATTCCGCTGGAGGCGTTTCCGGGCGCGTTGCAGCGGGCCTTCGAGGGGCGGCAGTTCAAGGTCGAGGCGACGATCACGGCGGAGGGCGTGTTCCTGGCGCCGGGCGGGCCGGTGGTCGAGGACGTCGAGGAAGAGGACGCGGTGGACGAGGCTCCGGTGCCGCAGGTCATCAAGCCGCGGCGCAGCTGGCTGCGGCCCTTGCGGGTGGCGGCGGCGGCCTGCGTGGTGGCGGGCACCGCGGCGGCGGCGGTCAACATGGTGCCCGAGGGGCCGGTGAACACGATCGAGCGGCTGCTGGCCAGCTCGGAATGAAATGCGCCGTCATCACGCCGGTGGGGCCGGGCCACATGGCGCTGCTGGAGACGTCCTGCGCGCCGTCGGTGGCGCAGGCGCGTGCCTATCATGCCGGGCCGTTCAAGGTAATCGAACATCTGGTGATGGACGACACGGAGGGTCGCCACGGGCGGTCCAACCGGCGCAACGACGCGCTGGCCCGGGCGCGGGCCGAGGGGTTCGACTGGGTCTTTTTCCTGGACGCCGACGACGTGATGACGCCGAACGCCTTCGAGGCTTTCGGGCGGGTGATCGAGGCGGAGCCGAACCTGGACGCGGTCTGGGGGCTGATCTGCACCTTTGACGAAAGCGGCGCGCCGGCGCTGCGCGAGGGTCAACCCGAGAGGATCGACAGCCGGGCGCAGCTGCTGACGGTGGAGCCGCACCTGGCCTTGCAGATCGGGGCCTTTGTGCGGACCGGGTGCGCGGCGCGGTTCGGGTTCGATGCGGCGATGGATACGGGCGAGGATTTCCGGTTCTACTATCAGCTTTGGGCCGCGTGCCGCTGCGCCAAGCGGCCCGAGATCTTTTTTGTCAACCGGCGCGGGCAGCATTCGACCGGCCCGCGCGGCGCGACGGGGCAGGACTGGCAGCGGGCGGTATCGCGGCTTTGGGCGGAGCAGCTGGCCGAAGTTTCCGTCTTCGCAGAAATTCCTGACGGCAGAGAAAGTCCGGCGCGGATGCGCGTGACGAACCCGCGCGACCTGATCCAGGCAGCGCACCTGCGGGGGGAGTATTTCGAGGCGGAGTCGCTGGCCAAGCTGAAGCGGCTGCTGCCGAAACCCCGGCCCCACATTGTCGAGGTCGGGGCGAATATCGGGAACCATGTGGTCTGGTATGCCCGCAACATGGATGCGGCGCGTATCTACCCGGTGGAGCCGAACCCGGAGGCGCTGTGCTTGCTGGAGCAGAACATCGCGGCGAACGGGATCGGCGAGCGGATCGACCGGAGGGGCTGGGGACTGGGGGCCGGGCGCGGCGAGGGGCGCTTTGCCGCCGTGACCGACGATGCCGACAACCTGGGCGCGACGCGGCTGGAGCCGTCGGCGGACGGAGCGATCGAAACGCGGAGCCTCGACGTGCTGATGGGCGCGGACCGGGTCGACTTCATCAAGATCGACGCCGAGGGCATGGAGCTGGACGTGCTGGACGGGGCGGCCGGGTTGATCGCGCGGGACCGCCCGGTGATCTGGATCGAAGTGCTGCGCAAGAACATGATGGGCTTCGTGCAGGGCTGGTGCCGCAAGGCGGGCTATCGCGTGGTGGACAGCACCGCCTATCGCAACACCGTCGATTACTTTGTCGTGCCGAGGGAGTAGGCCATGAACAACCAGGCAACCCTTGGAAGGAAGGACAGGCGGGCGCAGCAGGCGAAGGCGGCGAAGATCTACGGGATCAAGGGGCCGGAGTCGCTCGACCTGCACGAAGCCTACAATGCGCTGGCGCGGGGCGAGGTGCTGCGGGCGGTGCAGCTTGCGCATCCGGTGACGCAGTCGCATCCGGCGAGCCACCACGGCTGGGTTGTCATGGGCGGCGCGGCGCTGGCGCAGCGCGAGGGCAAGACGGCGCGGGCCTTCTTTGGCGAGGCGCTGGCGCTGCGCCCCAAAGATCCGCTGGTGCTGGGCGGCATCGCCAAGGCGCATGTGCTGGAGGCGCAGGTGGAGGAGGCGGTGCAGATGATCCCGCGCGCCTTTGCCGCCGGGAGCGAGGACGCCGGGCTGGCGCGGCTGTACCTGGAGCTGATGGCCAAGCTTGGGCGGCGGCTGGTGGCGGCGGACCTGATGGCGGATCACGTCCGCCGGCTGAAGGACGCGGGGCTGTGCCTGAAACTGGCCGACATGCTGATCGACGCGGACGAGCCGAACCGGGCGGCGGCGTTCTATCATCTGGCCTATGACCTGGACCCGAGACCCGAGGCGCACCGGATCGGGCGGCTGCGGGCGCTGGTGACGCAATGCCGGTTCGCCGAGGCCGAGCCGGTGGCGCGTGACCTGCTGGAGCAGGTGAAGGATCGCGACGCGGTGGCGGGGATGCTGCTGCTGCTGCTGCGCGTCTCGGGCCGGTCGGAGGAGGCGGAGGCGCTGGCGGAGAGCTTCGAGTTCGCGACGCCGGAAGGGTTCGCGCATGCGCGGGGCGTGATGGCGAACATCCATCAGGACCGGGGCGACGACGCGGCCGCGGATGCGGCGTTCCTGGAGGCGATCCACGTCACCGGCAATGGCGGGAACATGGCGAAAGCCTACGGGGTGTTCCTGTTGCGCCGGGGGCAGTACGCCGAGGCCGCGCCCTATTACGCGCAGCGGTTTCCGGCACAGCAGCGGGGGCTGGTGCCCTTGGAGAATGCGGAGGCCGGGAACCTGTCGGGCCTCGACCGGGTGATCCTGATGGGCGAGCAGGGGATCGGCGACCAGCTGGCGCTGCTGACGCTGCTGCGGCTGGCTCCGCTGAAGGCAGACGCGCGGGTGACGCTGGTGGCGGACGGGCGGTTCGGGGCGCTGCTGGACGGCAACCGGCTGGGGATCGACCATCACGACAAGGCGGATTTCCTGGCGCGGCCGCAGGAACTGGCGCCGAACCAGCTGGTCTACCTGGGTGACCTGACGCGCTATCTGGACGGATCGGCGGGGCAGGGGGCCTACCTGGCGCCGGACGCGGGGCGCGTGGCGGGTTTGCGCGAGACGTATTCCGCAATGGCCGAAGGCGCGCCGGTGATCGGGGTGGCGTGGAAGAGCACGAGCCTGATCGGGCACCTGCGCTCGGTTCCGCTGGAGCGGCTGGCGGCGGCGCTGCCCGAGGGCGCGCTGGTGGTGAACCTGCAATATGGCGATTGCGCCGCGGATATCGCGGCGGCGCAGGCGGTGCGGCCGGACCTGCGGTTCGTCAGCGACGACACAGTGGACCAGATGCGCGACCTCGCCGGCTTCGCGGCGCAGATCGCGGCGCTGGATCATGTGGCGAGCATCGACAACACCACGGCGCATATGTGCGGGGCGCTGGGGCATCCGGGCGCGCATCTGCTGATCCCGATGGGCGCGGATTGCATGTGGTACTGGGGCGGCGAGGGGCCGCGCGATCCGTGGTATGGCGCGGCGATGCTGCACCGGCAGGCGCGGGCGGGCGACTGGACCGGGCCGCTGGAGTCGCTGGGTGCGGCGCTAGTCTGACAGTTCGAGGGCGTAGCCGACCGAACGGATGGTCTTCAGTTCCAGCCGGTCGCCCCAGGCTTCGCGCAGCTTGCGGCGGATGCGGGTGACGTGGACGTCGAAACGGCGGTCGCCATAGGTCCAGGGTTCGCCGTGCAATTGCTGGGACAGCTCGTCGCGGGTGACGATCTGGCCGAGGCTGGCGGCGAAGATGCGCAGGAGGCGGGCTTCGGCCTGCTTCAGGTCGAGGTCGCGGATCATCGCGTTGACCATCGCTTCGGCCTGGCGGAGCGGGTCGGGCGACATGCGGGCAAGGCCGCGGGCGATGCGGGCGGCAGCCTCGGACGGGCGGAGCGGCAGGCGCAGCACGTCATGCGCCCCGGCGGCAAAGGCGCGGGCGGCGCTTTCGGGTGTGTCGGCGGTATCGACGGCGAGGAGCAGGCAATCGGGGACGGCGAGGCAGAGGCGCGAGAGCAGGGTGAGGGCGCGGTCTTCGGGCGGGTCGACGGCGACGATGGCAAGGCGGAGCGCGGCCGGTTCCCGGAACACCGGGTCGGTGTCGTCGGCAGCGGCGAGCGTGACCTCGAGACCGGCCTGCCGGGCGAGGCGCTGGAACTCGTCGCGCTGACGGCGGTCGCTGTCGACGATGACGCATGTGCCGCGCATCGGGGGCTCTCGCTTAGGGTGTATTCGGGGCCTGACATAGCGACCCGGCGCGAAAAATCCAAGGCGGAGCATGGAAAACTGGCACTTTAAATCATTCCTTCAACCATTCTTAACTATTTTTGCATAACTGTTCTTGCAGCAAGGACAGGGGCGGCCAAGACCCCGCAGCAGAGGGACAGAGTGACAGTGCGAGGAGTTTACGCGCGCCTGCGACGGATGTTGCGCCGTGTTCCTGCGGTGCGCGGACGGGTGCCTGCGGTTTCCATCGAGAAAAGCGTGACGCCGAACGTGCTGGTGTGCCTCGATACCGGTGTGCGGCGGGCCGCGCTGCGTCGCCACCTGGGCCAGTCCCTGGGGCTGTCACCGGCGGAGTATCGCCGTCGCTGGGGGCTGCCGGATGACTATCCGATGGTCTCGCAGAGTTACATAAGCGCAAGGAATGCCACACTTTTTGGAGCTCAACCGAAAGTTGGGCATGAAACGGAATGAATACACCCGGGATTGTTTCTTGGGAATTCATGAATTTACGCTGGATTTGATGCCGCTTTCAGAATACCTGTCTGTGAATCCTGCCGGGGGCATGTCGGAGGCATGATGAACTCGAACGACAGCAAGGATCAGATGATCGCGCGCATCGTCGCGGCCTATGCCGGGCGGGCGGGTGTCGGCGTGGACGACATCGTGTCGCTGATGAACCGGCTGCGGCACGAGCTGGATGGCGACCTGGCCGAGGTTGCCCCGGCGGTGCGCGTGGCACCTGCCGAGGCGGCGGTTCCGGTGGAGCAGGCGGCGACCAAGGACAAGGTCTACTGTCTTTGCTGCGGCAAGGGCTTCAAGATGCTGAAGCGGCATATCGGGGCGGAACACGGGCTGACCGAGGCGGAGTATCGCGCGCGGTTCGGGCTGTCGCAGGAGGTGCCGCTGGTGGCGCCGAGCTATTCCAGCCGCAAGGCGAAGTATGCCCGCGAAAGCGGGTTCGGGAAGTATTCGCGCAAGCCCGAGGGCAAGCGCGCGGGGATGCTGAACAGAAACTGAGTCCGGTGCAACGCGGGTCCGCCAGAGACCCCGGCACAGGGACATGAGGCCGGGCAGGGCTGGGAATGCGCAACCAACCGATCATCATCAAGCGGATCGAGGAAGACGGCCACGACGGCCACCACGGCGGCGGCTGGAAGGTGGCCTATGCCGACTTCATGACCGCCATGATGGCCTTCTTCCTGTTGTTGTGGATCCTTGCGGCCTCGGACGAGGAAAAGCTGCGCGGGCTGGCGGATTACTTCACGCCGTCGCTGTCGGAGCAGGGCGGCAAGGGCGATGGCGTGCTGGGCGGGCAGGTGCTGGCCGAGAAGGGTGTGCTGAGCGGGTCGGAAGGGCCGCGGAGTGAGGTGCAATTGCCGAGCTTCGGCCGCGAGAACCCGCTTTCGGTGTTCGACAGCCGCCTGAAGGAAGACACCACGCGGACGGTTGTGGAATACGAGCCGGCGCCGCTGGATGCGGCGGGCAGCGGCGGACAGGACGTGGTGTCGCGGTCGGGCGAGATGGACGGCACGACCGAGCACAAGGGCAGCACCGATCACGACGGGACCGGCCCGGCGGAGGCGCTGTCGCCCGAGGTGCAGGCGGCGCAGATCGAGCGCGAGATGCAGCTGGACGCGGTAGAGGAAAGCATCCTCAACGCGATCCGGCAAAAACCGGAGCTGGCGGATTTCACCGCGAACATCCGGTTCGAGCGGACCACCGAGGGTCTGACGGTGCAGATCGTCGACCAGGACGGGCGGTCGATGTTCGGGTCGGGATCGTCGCGGATCGAGAACCACACGCGCGAGATGATCGAGATCATCGGGTCGGCGATCGCGGAAATGCCCTATCCGCTGACGATCTCGGGGCATACGGATTCGGTGCCGTTCCTGCGCAGTTCGGGCTATTCGAACTGGGAGCTGTCGGCGGATCGGGCCAATGCGACGCGGCGGGTGCTGATCGAGAACGGGGTGAGCCCGGCCCGGATCGAGCAGATCGCGGGGCTGGCGGATACGAAACCGCTGCTGCCGGAGACTCCGTCGGCGCCGACGAACCGGCGGATCGACATCAAGCTGGCCTATCCCGACCCGGCGCTTGCGCTTCCCTGAGCGGGATTCAGTTCTTGCGAAAACAAGGTTATCCACAAGAACTTCATGTCAACCTGGCGATTTGTTAACTGGGCCTTTACCTCGATCCCTGCGCCCGGATGACCATTTGCCGGTTTGACGGCGGCCCGGGGGGCTGAAAATACACCTTGTTCACAAAGCCGCGACCACCTCTAGATATGGTGGCTTGTGCAAGATCGGGTGTGCCCAAGCGGAACCATGACCCCTATCTGGGCGTTCCGGTTTACACTCATGGTCTGGCTGCAATCCGAAACCTTCCGTTAACGTAGCTTAACGGGCAGAGAATACGGGGCGGGATGCAATGCGGGACGGTGTCCTCGAACAGATTTGGCGTGGCGCAATCCGTCCGGCCGGGCTGGCCGAGAGCAAGCGGGTGCGGCGGCTGTTTCAAGCGTTCGTTCCGGCGCGATGCATCCTGCTGAAAGGGCCGGTGGGCAGCACCCGCGCGCGGATGCTGCACGATGAAATCGAGCTGATGCCCGAGCTGTCGCTGGGGGACGTGCTGACCGAGGAACTGGGGATCGACGTGCCCTATGGCTGCGTCGTGATGATCCTGGACGAGGACTGCCTGGCGGGACCGATGGACATGGCGCTGCTGTCCTACGACCTGGGTGTGGCCGTCGCGAACACGGCCCTTGGCATCCTGCGCATCGGCACCTTTCCGCTGGAGCGGGAGAACGAGGCGCTGTTCGTCATGGCCTGCGCGTTCGACCGGATGGCCCGGTCGGCCGGGCTGCTGCATCTGGGGCTGGAGGCAGATGCCTTCTGCCGGGGACTGGCGGCGACGCTTGGGGCCTATTGGGCGGGCGCACGTCAGCCCGAGACGGACCGCAGCGGCCTGTTCGTCGAGGCGCGGGCGCTGGCGGGTGCGGGGCTGCGGCGCTACCTTGCCACGATGGAGCCGGGCTTTGCCGCGCCGACCTATGACCGGCTGCCTGCCGGGCTGCTCTGCTTCCAGGGCGCGAACCATGCCATGACCGATTGGGTGGAGATGGTGCGCGGCGCGGTCAATGCCGTTCTGGGTCAGCGCAGGCCGGTCATGGATTGGGAAATGCTTCGGCAGCCCCGAGGAATTTAATCATCCGTAAACCCCAATGTTCTTTCGGATATTCATGGGCTGTGTTTATATGTCCATGATACCGGATACTTGTCGGATAGCCTCAGATGATGTTTATCACGCGACGGGCGGCGATGAACGAGCCTATGCTGACAATGGCCGAGGAGCGCACGGCGCTTCGCCAGTGGCAGCAGCAGGGAGATCGGGCCGCGCTTGAACTGCTGCTGCGGTCGCACGCCCGGCAGGTCTATGCCCAGGCGGCGCGCTGGACCGACAACCCCGCCCATATCGAAGACCTGGTGGCCGAGGGGATGATCGGCCTGATGCGGGCGGCGGACAGCTTCGACCTGGACCAGGAGGTGCGGTTCTCGACCTATGCGGGCTGGTGGGTGCTGAACGGCGTGGCGGCGGCGCTGGTGCGGATCAAGAGCGTGATCGACATCCCGGTGCGGACCTTCCTGGACGCCAAGGGCGGGCGGCTGGGCGACGAGGACAGCGAGGCCGCGCGCATGGCGATGTACGGCACGGTGGACCTGGGCGAGGGGGGCGAGCTGGCGGGCAAGCTGATCGCTTCGGGGATGACGCCGGAAGAGATGGTGGCGCTACAGTCGTCGGAACAGGAGCAGCGGCGGCTGCTGGAGTCCGCGCTGTCGCGGATGGAGGTGCAGGACGCGGACATCGTGCGGCGTCTGAGCCTGAACGACCCGCCGGACACGGTTGACGCGCTGGCGCGCGAGTTCGGCACCACGCGGGACCGCATCCGGCAGCTGGAAAAGCGGGCGTTGCTGCGGCTGCGCAAGAAACTGATCGAAGCGGGCTTCCAGATGGAAGCCCTGACCTGAGGACAAGTCCATGCTGAACATCATCGGACCGGAGGTGGCGGGTGCGGGCAATGCGTCTGCCGGCCTGCGGCAGACCTCGGGGCTTCAGGGCATCTTCGCACAGCTCCTGGCGTCCAGCGGGGCACCGGCCCCGGCCGGGACGGCTCCGCCCACGGCCTTGCGCGAGATCCAGATTCCGGGCGACGGGACCGCGCAACGCGGTGTGCGCGAGCGGCTGGGAGCGGTCCTGGAGGGGGTCGTGGACTGGGCAGCGGCGACGGCTGCGCAGGGGGTGGCAAGGGCCGGCGGTTCTGGGCCGGACGGTGACGTCGAGACGGCCGCGAATGCGGTTTTGCCCGGGTTCGGGCCGGTTGCGGACGTCTTGCCTCGGTTCTTCCCGCTTGCCGTGCCCGGGGCTCCCGGACCCTCTGTGGCCCCCGCTTCCGGCGCTTCGGTTTCCGCGGCGGTTCCGGTCGATGCGGGAAGGGCGGCGGCAGCGCCTGGTTTGGTGCAAGCGCCGGGAGCGCCGGCAGGGCTGACAATCGCCGCGGGATTGCATGTCGCGGCAGCGGATGCTGGGCAGCCCGTCCCGCCGGGCGCTGCGGCCGCGGCGGGGGGAGCGGCCCCGGGGACGCCGGGCGTGGACGGTCAAGCGCAATGGCCCTTTGCCTCGTCGCCCGCGCCCGGTGCAGATGGCGTCAACATGGCGTCGATTCCCGCGCAGGGACGGCCGGCCGTCCTGTCGCCGCCGGTTGCCGCGCCGGCCCTGCCGCAGCCCTCGGGCGGGCTGCCCTTCACCACCCAGCTGGCCGACCGGCTGGCGGTTGTGCTTCGGTCCTTCGACGCGGCCAACGACACGGATACGCGCGCGGTTCTTGCCGCGAATGCCGCCGGGCAGCCCGCACTGACACTGATGCCGGGTACGCCGGAAGACCAGGCGAAAGCCATGGTCGCGGCGGTACGCGGGTTGCTGGGGCTCGACGTGGCGGAACGCCCGGACGGCGCGGTGCTGGCGCCGAGCGCGCCGGTTCTGGCGCGCGTTCCGGGCGCGCGGTCGCTCGCCGATCTGGTCGCCCGGATCGCCGCCCCGGCCGCGGTGACGGAGGGGGTGATCCCCGAGGGGCGGGCGGTCGAGGCGCTTCGCACGCCTGCGCCGGCGGCGCGACGGATGGCAGCGGCAGGTGGCGGCTTGCAGGGCCTGCTGGCGCAGCAGCTGAACGGGCTGGCGATGACGGGCGAGACCGCGCGGGTGCGGCTGTTGCCCGCCGGGTTGGGGGCGGTGCAGATCACCGTGTCGGCCACGGGTATGGCGACGGTGCAGGCGGACAATCCGCGCGTGCTGAGCGCGCTGCGCGAGATGCCGGGGCAGATCGCGGCGATCCTGGAGCAGGCCGGGGTGCCGGTGCGGGCCGGGGCGATTTCGTTCGGCGCGATGGGGCGCACAGCCGTCCAGGCGCGGGACGTGCCCGCCGCTGTCACGGGGGATACCGCGGACGTCCCAGGTGAACCGGTTCGGGCGGTGAAGCCGCAGGCGGATCCCCGGCCGGTTTCGGGCCGCGCGCCACCGGATCCCGTGGCGCTGGCACGCGTCGAACCGGCATTGTCCGCGCCCGAAGCGCGGCCGCCCGCCGATCCCCTGCCGCAGCGGCCGACGGAGCCCGCCATCGCGCCGCAGGGCTCGCGGCCGCACGAACACCTGGCCTCGCACGTCACCGGACAACTGAAAGGGCAGCGGGTGGCGGAAGGCACAACCCGTATCGCGCTGTCGCCGCAGGGCCTCGGCACGCTCGAGATCGAGCTGGCGCGCGACGATGCGGGCGCGCTGCGGGTGGTGGTGCGGGCCGAGAACCCCGCGGTGCTGGGCGCGCTGCGCGACAACCGCGAGGGCCTGCTCGGCGTGCTGCGGGACAGCGGACACGGGGTGCAGGATTCGGGGCTGGGCTTCGAAGCCTTCGGGCGGGAGGGCCGTCCGCAGCATAGAGCGGAGCCGGGGGGCACGGGCTTTGTCGAGGCGGAAGAAGACGAGCCGGAAGCAGCCGTGATCCCTGTCGCGCTGGCGGACGGGCGGATCGACATCATCACCTGAGGGCGGGACATGCAGATCGACAGCACCACGACGACCACGGCCAGCGGCACCGCGCTGAAGAAGCTGGGCGAGGACTACACCAGCTTCCTGAAGCTGCTGACGGCGCAGATCCAGAACCAGGATCCGTTGCAGCCGATCGACTCCACCGCCTTTGTCTCGCAGCTGGCGCAGCTGACGCAGGTGGAGCAGACGGTGGCGACGAACACCAACCTCGAGAACATCTATGCCTCGCTCTCGGCCAGCACGGCAATGTCGGACGTGCAGCTGATCGGGCGCGACGTGGTGCTGCCGACCGACACGATCGAACTGATCGATGGCGAGGCGGCGTTCGAATACACAGTGGACGCGGACGCCGGGCTGGTGAAGGCGGTGATCAAGGCCGAGGACGGGACCGTGGTGCGCGAACTGACCGGGCTGAAGGGCATGGCCGGGGGCGAGGTGCATGAGGTGGTCTGGGACGGGCTGGACGACAAGGGGTTGCCGGTGCCGGATGACGTCTTCACCATCGACATGGAGGTCGAGACCACCGAGGGCGTCGCCGTCTCGGCCACGGTCTACGCGGCCAGCCGTGTCGAGGAGCTGTCCTTCGAGACCGGCATTCCGACACTGATCCTGCGGAACGGCAAGACCGCCTCGTCGGGGAGCGTGGTGAGCATCCGGTAAGGGGGGGCGCTGCCCCCGTCTCCCTGCGGTCGACTCCCCCGGAGATATTTGGAAAGAGAAGAAGCCAGGGGCGCCGCGCCCATCTTCTTTTCTTCAAAAATACTCCCGCGCGGCGCGCTCGCGCCGCAGGCGCGAATTCGGCCTCGCAACGGGCGCAGGGGCCGGGGGCTGCGTAGGGCGGGGCTTGCCCCGCCGGCCCGTCAACTGCGGGGCACGTCCTTCTTGAACAGCGACAGGAACAGCACCTCTTCGGCGTCGTGGAATTCTTCCTTGAGGTTCTGCGTCAGCTCGCGCGAGAGCCAGTCCGAGTCGATGGCGGCGCGGCGCATCTTGGGGTTCTCGGTGGCTTCCCGGAAGGTCTGCATGATGTTGTCGCGCAGGCGGGTGGCGTTTTCGGCGATGCGGTAGTGGGCGGCGCGGTCGGCGCTGGACATGGCGACGCCGAGGTCGGCGACGACATAGGTGACGCTCATCGGCTTGTAGACCGGGATGGTGACCTGGCCGAGCTTGACCACTTCGTTGCCGCTTTTCTTCGGCTTTTCCGCCGCTGCGTGGCCTTCGCCGTGGGCGGAGGGTTCGGGTTTGGCGTGCGGCTTTTCCGCATGGGGCTTTTCAACCGGCGCGGGCGCGTCATGGGAGGTGTCGGCGTGGCTGTCCTCGGGCGCATGGGCCTTGGCCCTGGCCTCGGCGGCCTCGATCAGGGCCTTGGCCTCGTCCTCGCCCGCCTTCGACTGGTGCGAGGTCGTGGTCTCGGGATGGGCCTTGCCGGGCGACATCATCTTGCCTACGCCGAAGCCGGCGCCGACGAAGAGCACCGGCACGACGGCAGCGGCGATGAGAAGTATCTTCATGACGGACCCCCACAATTCTTGTCCGGGGGTCCGTTTCACATGGGAATGCGGCGCAAGTTTGGCCCCGGCGCGGCGGGCGGCAGGTGCGTCAGAACGGCAACAGGATGTTCAGGGCGCCTTCGCCGTAGCCGCTTTGCTGTTGGCGGGAGAGCTGGCCGCGGCCGCCGTAGGTGATGCGCGCCTCGGCCATCTTGTCGTAGGGGATGGTGTTGTTGGTCTGCACGTCCTGCGGGCGGATGATGCCGGCGACGCGCAATTCGCGCAGCTCCTGGTTGACCTTGACCTCTTGCCGGCCGGCGATGACGAAGTTGCCGTTGGGCAGCTGCTGCACCACCATCGCCGCAACCTTGAGGCTGATCTTCTCGTCGCGGTCGATGGAGCCACGCCCCAAAGCGGTGAAGTTCGAGCCGACGTCGACGATGTCCTCGCCCTCGGGCAGATCGTCTTCGCCCACGTCGGGCAGGATGTTGTCGAGCTTGTTGCCGTAGCCGAAGAGCTTGGGATAGGCGATCTTGCTGCCCCCGGTGCGCAGGCGGGTCGAGGTGTTGGTGAGGCTCGCCTCGTCGCTGATCTCGATGATGATGGTCAGGATGTCGCCCACCTGCTTGGCCCGCTGGTCGGCGAAGAAGCCGCCCGATCCCGGCGCCCAGAGCGAGGATTGCTCGGCCCGGTTGGGCACGCGCGGCTGTTGCGGCGGCGGCATCGGGACCGAGACGAACTGCATTTCCGGCATGGTCTGGGCGTTCAGCGAGATATCGGTCATGTCGGGATCCTGGTTGAAGGGATCCTTGCAGGCCGAAAGCGCCAGGACGATGGCAAGACAGGAAACGGAATGGCGGGGATTCATCTTACGATCTCCACGAGGCCGCCGGGCTGGGCGACGCCGGTTACGAGGACATTGCTGACAAGGTTGACGACGCGGATCTCGGCGCCGCTGTAGCCGTCATCCAGCGCGCGGCCCGGGGCCGAGAGCGACAGGCGGCCGTCGGTGAAGCGGATCGAGACCTTGTCGCCGCGGGTGATGACGAGGGGTTCGGTGATCGACTGGGCCAGCACCGGGCGGCCCTGCGTCAGGGTGCGGCGCACTTCCTTGCCGATCAGCGTTTCGGGTTCGGTGATGGCGAAGACGCCGACACGGGAAAACGGCAAGTCGACGGTCTGGACGTCCTCGGCGCGGATCAGCTCGCCCGGCATCATGCGGCGGGTCGGGACCGGCACCGGCAGGGTCAGCACCGCAAGGCCCTGGAGGCGCATGACGGTGCCGCCCGGCAGCACGGCGTTGGCAAGGAACTGGCCGGTGGCGCGGTCCATCCAGAAGGCCGAGATCAGCTCGGCCTCGTCATAGTCCTTGCGCTGGAAGGTGATGCGGAAGCGCCCGTTTTCGGGCATCTCGGCCCCGAGCGTCTCGGCGGCGCGTTCGGAGACGAGATCCTCGACCGGCGTGGCCTGGGCCATGGTCGCCGTCAGAAGGAGGAAGAGCAGGGCGCGCAGCATCACTTGATCTCGTTGGTGACGGACATCATCTGGTCGGCGGTGGTGATCGCCTTGGAGTTCATCTCGTACGCCCGCTGGGCCGAGATCAGGTCGGTGATCTGCTGGATGATGTTGACGTTGGAGTTTTCGAGGAAGCCCTGGCGGATCAGGCCGACGCCGGGGTCGCCGGGCACCGCCTGCTGGGGATCGCCGGAAGCGTTGGTGGCCTCGAGGATGTTGTTGCCGAGGGGACGGAGTCCTGCGTCGTTGACGAAGGTGGTCAGCGAGAGCTGGCCGAGTTCCACCGGCACGGGGTCGTTCTCGACGTAGGCGCTGACGATGCCCTGTTCGTTGACCTCGATATCCACGGTATTCTCGGGCACGACGATGCCGGGATCGACCTCGTAGCCTTGCAGGGTGACGATCTGGCCCTCGGGGGAAAGCTGGAACGAACCGTCGCGGGTGTAGGCGGTGCCTCCGTCGGGCATGTTGACGGTGAAATAGCCGCGCCCCTCGATCGCCATGGCGAGCTTGTTCTCGGTGGCGATGAGGCCGCCCTGGATGTTCAGGCGGACGGTGCCGACGGTGCGCACGCCAAGGCCGATGTCGGTGCCCGTGGGGCGGACCGAGCCCTGTTCGGAGGTGGCGGCGCCTTCACGGGCGCGGTGGTCGTAGATCAGATCCTGAAAGGCCGCGCGGGCGGACTTGAAACCGGTGGTATTGGCGTTGGCGATGTTGTTCGAGATGACATCGACGTTGGTCTGCTGGGCCATCATGCCGGTGGCGGCGATTCCAAGGGCGCGCATTCATTCTTCTCCGTCAGCTGACCCGCCCGAGGCGGGAGAGGGTATCCTGGCGCAGCTCGTCGCTGCCGTTCATGAGGCTGATGGCGCGCTCGTAGGCGCGCTGGACTTCCATCAGGCGGGTCATCTCGACCACCGGCTGGACGTTGCTGTTCTCGATGCTGCCCTGCACGACGTCGGTGCGGGTGGCGGGCGCGGGAGGCGTGCCGCCGGGGGTGCGGCGGATCAGCAGGCCGTCGCCGAGACGGTCGTAGGCCTGGAGGTCGGGCAGGTCGAAGACGCCGATGCGGGCGATGGGGCCGGTGAGCGCGCCGGACATGGTGCCGTCGCGGGCGATCTCGATGTCGCCGGCGCCCTGGGGGATCGAGATGGGGCTGCCGCCGGTGTCGAGCACGGGGATGCCGCTGAGGGTGATGAGCGTGCCGTCGGCGTCGACGGTGAGGCGGCCATCGCGGCCGTAGGCGGTCTGGTTGCCCTCGACCCGGTAGGCCATCCAGCCGGTGCCGAGCACGGCGACATCGAGCGCGTTGCCGGTCTGCGTGAGCGCGCCCTGGGCGTCGTCGGTCCAGGAACCGGCCTCGGCCACGAAGCTGATGTCCTTGCCGCCGTTGTCGGCGCCGCCCTTGTGGACGTAGCTTTCGAACCGCATGTGTTCACCCTTGAAACCGGCGGTATTGGCGTTGGCGATATTGTTGGACGTCACGTCGAGGTCACGGCGCATGGATTGTGCGAGGGAAAGCGCGACATATGTTGCGTTATCCATTGCGAGACCTTCTTGATTAAGCAGAGAGTGCCGATCTGTTCTTGTGTATCATGAATAATTATCTATGCTTTCGCAAGAGCAGATACGGATAGACGGGCAGCTTGCGACGATATTCCCTGATCGCCCTGGCCGGAATGGCGGCCCTTGTCCTGCCCGTGGGGCCTGCGGTACCGCAGGCCCCGGGCGGGACTGTCCTGCTGCCGCAACAATACCGGATGCTGGATTTCGAGCAGGGCAGCTTCGTCAAGCGGCGGCGGGCCTATAGCGCCAACGTCGCCGCCGCGCGGCGGTCGGAGCCGCCGGACGAGGACGGCACCATCCCGCAGGGCGCGGCGGAGGTGCGGGCGGTGCTGGAGCTGGCGGAGTTCGACCTGGCGCACGGGCTGGCTGCCGAGGGATTGGACGTGCTGGCGGGGCTGGAGCATACGCCGCTTCGCAGCCATGCCCTGAAGCGGGCGGCGCTGGAGCTGGCGCTGGCGGCGATCGACACGCGCGAGCGGCCGATGTCGGAGGAGGCGGAGGCGCTGCTCGATCCGAAATACGCGCTGTGGCGGGACCAGGCGGTGTTGCTGGCGCTGCACCACTGGAAGCGGGGCGAGATGGCGGAGGCGGGGCAATATGTCGATGTCTCGGCCAAGCGGCTGTATCAATACTCGCGGCCCTTCGTGCGGAAGGTGCTGCCGGTGCTGCTGGATATCGCGGTGGAAACCGGCCAGTGGCCCGCAGCGCGGCGGCTGGCGGGGCGGGTGACGCTGGACAAGGGACTGGCGGCCTCGCCCGCGTACAAGTTCCAGATCGGGCGCACGGCGGAGGCGGGGGGCGACTACCTGATGGCCTTCGACAATTACCTGGAGGCGGGGCAGGGCAACGACATCTGGGCCCAGAAAGCGCGGATGGCCCTGGTACGGATGGGGCTGGAGACGCGGACGTTGCCGGTGCCGGACGCGCGGGTGCTGCTGGACAAGATCAGCCGGGACTGGGCGGGGGACGCCCTTGCCGTCGCGGTGCTGACGCAGCTGGCGGAGATGGACCTGAAGCTGGGCGATCCGCTGGCGGCGCTGAACGACCTGGCGCGGATCATCGTGGGCTATCCCGACAGCGCGCACGCGCAGTTGGCACGGCAACAGGCGCGGAGCCTGTGGAAACAGTTCTATGCGCGGGGCGCGGCGGGAGCGATGGGGCTGTCGGAATACCTGATGGGGCACCGGCGGATCGCGGAAGCCTATCGGTTCGAGCCGGGGTTCGACGCGGAGACCGAGGCGCTGGCCGACCACTTCCTGGCGGCGGGCGCGACGATGGTGGCGGCGGACGAATACCGCGAGACGCATGACTTCCTGCTGGTGACGCGCGACCTCGGGCTGGTGGAGGCGGACGACAGGCGGCTGGATGAATTGCGGCTGAAGCAGGCTGAGGCGCTTTACAAGGGCGGGCAGCTGGACGAGCTGGCCTATGTGCTGGCCGAGGGGCTGCGCAGCGACGACACCGCGCTGAACGACCGGCTGACGCTGCTGAAGGCGCGGATGTATGCGGACCGGGGCGAGGACGTGGCGGTGATGCAGACGGCGGTGTCGGAGCCGACGGCGCATTACCTGCGCATCCAGGCGGCGGCGCATTTCGGGCGCAAGGACTGGGAAGAGGCGGCGCGGCTGTACGGGACGATCCTGGAGATGGACGGGGCCGAGGCACGGGACAGCGACGCCATCCACCTGCTGCTGGCGGCACACCGGTCAGGCGACCGCGAGACAGCACTGGAGGTCGCGCAACGGTTCGAGGCGATCACCGAAAGCCCGCAATGGGCACGGATCGCCCAGTCGCTCAACGAATTGCCGCCGGACCTGCTGCCCCTGCGGGCGGACACCGCGCAGGAGCGGGTGGAGCAGGCGGGCACGACGCTGGAAAACCTGCGGGATCTTCAGGCCGGGAATTGATCTGCAAGATTCGTTTCATGTGCAGAAACGTCAAAACTCTTAACCGGCATGAAATGTTCCAAGCATATCTAGGAACCAGTTAAGCACAAACGTGTCACACGGGGGCAGTTCATGAGCATTTCCAGCGCGATGCAGACAGGGGTCGCCGGTCTTCTTGCGAATTCGAAGGCGGTCAGCACGATTTCGACCAACATCGCCAACGCGAATACCGACGGATACCGCCGCAGCTTTGCGCAGATGGTGACAACCGCTTCGGCCACCGGCGCGGGCGGTCACGCAGGCGTTCGGGCCGAGACGCGGCAGAACGTGTCGGTGGAAGGCTCTGCCCGCCTGACCGGCGTGGACTCGGACATGGCGATCAGCGGATCGGGCTTCTTCGTGGTGTCGCGCAACCCGAACGACCCGGTGGCGGCCAACTATGCCTTTACCCGCGCCGGGGCCTTCACGCCCGACGCCGAGGGCAACCTGCGCAACGCGGCGGGATTGTATCTGGCCGGCTACCGCTATGGCAACGACGGCACGCTGGGCACCGTGGACCGGTCGCAGTTCAGCGACTTGCAGACCGTCAACGTCGGCGACGTGACGATCCGGGGCGAGGCGTCGACCTCGATCGCGATGAAGGGCAACCTGCCGGCCGACTATACCGGCCCGACCGCCGAGGCCGCGCTGGCGGGCGACGCCATCGTGACCTCGCAGGAGTTCTATACCGCGCTTGGCGCGGCGCAGCGGGTCGAATTCTCGTGGCTGCCGACAACCACGGCGAACCACTGGACGCTGACCGTCTCGGTCGAAGGGGCAGACCTGGGTTCGGTCGATATCGAGTTCAACGACAGCGGGCCGAGTGCGGGCACGCCGCTGGCCTATACCAACGTGACCTCGCTGGCGGTGGCCCCGGCCGCCTTCAGCTTTGACCCCACCACCGGCATCGCCTCGCTGACCATCGACAACGGCACGGCGCCGCAGGCCATCGCGCTGAGCATCGGCGCGCCGGGCGGCCTTGACGGCATGAGCCAATTCTCCGGCGCGGGGGTGACGGCGAACGCGGATATCGACGGTTATGCGACGGGCGAGCTGGTGCGCTTCGAGATCGACGACAAGGGCGACCTGTACGGCATCTTCGACAACAACGCGCGGCACAAGCTGTATCACATCCCGCTGGCCGAGGTTCCGAACCCCGACGGGCTGAAAATGGTGGACGGCAACGCCTATCTGACCACTCAGGCCTCGGGCACCTTCAGCCTGCTCGGCCCCGGCACCGGCGCGACGGGCACGATCACCACGGGATCGCTGGAATCCTCGAACGTCGAGCTGGCGGAAGAGCTGACGCGGCTGATCCAGACACAGCGGGCCTATTCGTCGAACGCCAAGATCATCACGACGGTGGACGAGATGATGGACGAAACCACGCGGCTGAAACGCTGACGGGAACTGAGCGGTCATGAGCGGGATTTCGAGCGCCTTCAACGTCGCCCGGTCGGGCCTGGCGCTGAATTCGCACTGGAGCGAGCTGGTTTCGGGCAACATCGCCAACGCCGACAATCCCGACTACGGGCGGCGTACGCTGTCGCGCGAGACCACCAGCGAAGGCGCGGTGCTGGTCAGTGGCGTTGCCCGGGCGGGCAGCGCCTCGCTGACCCGGATGTACCGCGAGGAAACCGCGCGGATGACGCGGCAGGAATCGCTGGCGACGGGGTTGGTGGCCTATACCAACGCCCTGGGAACGCTGGACGATCCCAGTTCGCCCATGCAGCTTCTGAACCAGTTCCAGACCTCTTACGACTTCCTGTTCAACGACCCCGGCCAGACCAGCCTGCAACAGGCGACGCTGCAATCGGCGCAGGCGCTGACGCGGGGGCTGAACCGGATTTCCAACAACCTCGACACCGCGACGGGCGAGACGCTGCAACGGCTGACCTCGGATATCACCGAGACGAACAAGCTGATGGAGCAGGTGGCGCGGCTGAACACGCAGCTGACCAAGACGCAGGAAAACTCGGCGCTGTATGTCACCTTGCAGGACCAGCAGACACAGGCGCTGAACCGGCTGGCGGAGTTCGCCGACATCAAGGTGGACTTTGGCGCGCAGGGCACGGTCGAGGTGCGCACGATGACGGGCGCGCTGCTGGTGCAGCGGGATACGGTTCATAAGCTGGCCTATGACGAGGGCAGCAAGGTGCTGACGGCGGGGGGCATCGACGTGTCGCCCTCGCGCGGGATCGGCATCAAGGGCGGGCGCCTGGCGGGGCATGTGGAGCTGTTGACGGACACGCTGCCGGTGATCCGGTTGCAGCTGGACGAATTCGCGCGGGCGCTGGTGGAGACCTTCGAGGGAGCCGACGGTTCGCTTGGGGTCGGCGATGCCGGGCTGTTCACCGATGCGGGCGCGGCCTACGATCCGGCGGCGCTGACCGGCCTGGCGGGACGCATCCGGGTGAATGACGCGGTCGATCCGAGTGCGGGCGGGGCTTTGTGGCGGCTGCGCGACGGGATCGGGGCGGCAACGGCGGGCACCTACGGGGATACGACGCAGATCGCGGCCTTCGTCGATGCGATGGACGGGCCGCAGACGTTCGACGGGGGGACCGGCCTGCCCACCGGCATCGCGCTGTCGGAGTTCGGCGCGGCGATGCTTGCGGCGCAGCAGAACACGCGGGCGCGGGCGCAGGAATCCTTCGAGAATTACGCGGCCTCCACCGCCAGCATCGACGATGCGCGGCTGAACGCGCAAGGGGTCAGCCTGGACGACGAGTTGCAGCAATTGCTGTTGATCGAGAAGAGTTACGCGGCCAATGCGCAGGTCATCACGTCGCTGACGGCGATGCTGGACGCGCTGCTGGCGGCGACCTGAGGACTACGCTGAATGGCCGATCTGATCGCGAATATCTCGACCCTGCAAAGCTCGCTGGCGCGGCGTCGCGAGAATGCGCGCCTGATGACCGGCATGGCGAAGGCCGAGAAGGAAGTGACCACGGGCCTGCGGGCGGACCTGTTCCGCGACCTGGGCCAGAGGGCGGCGGAATCGGTGCGGCTGCGCAATATCGTGCAGCGCAACGACGGGTTCATCGCGTCGAACAAGCTGCTGGCGGGGCGGATGGAAGTCACCGGGCTGGCGATGACCGAGATCCGGCAGGTGGCGGACGATTTCCTGGCGCTGGCGGTGAGCGGGTCGAACCCCGGAAGCGCCATCAGCTCGGAATTGCAGGCCAGCGCGCGGATCGCCATCGGGCAGATCGTGGTGCAGGCGAATACGGTGTACCAGGGCGGGCATATCTTTGCCGGGATCGACCAGGACAAGGTGCCGCTGCAACGCTGGGACCAGGTGAATGCCGGGACGGGGCTGTCGCCCGAGGACGTGATGACGGCGATCGTCGGCACGGGGCCGGTCACGCTGGCGGATGTGAACGCGCTGACGGCGGAAATCGACGGGGTGTTCGACGGCAGCCATGCGACGGTCGGGTATCGGTATGAAGAGACCTTCTTCAACGGCACCCCGGCGGCGACGGGGCCGCGGGTCGAGGCGCGGATCGGCGAGGGGGTCACGATCAGCCACGGCATCCAGGCCAACGATACCGGATTCACCGAGCTGATGCAGGGACTATCCATGCTGGCCAGCATGGATATCTCGCAGATCGCAGACCAGGACGCGTACACCGCCTGGCTGGACGCGGCGGTGCAGAAGATCTCGCAAGGGTCGCACAAGCTGCTGGGCGCGCAGACGGAGCTCGGGTCGTTCCAGGGGCTGGTGGAGGAGACCATCGACCGGCATGAGAGCGTGAACGACGTCTATGCCAACCGGATGCTGGACCTGGAAGGGGTCGACGCCTACGAGGCGGCGACTCGGCTGACGCTTTTGCAGACGCAGCTCGAGTCGAGCTATGCGGTGACGGCGCGGCTGTCGAGCCTGACGCTGTTGAACTTCCTGCGGTAAGGGGCCGGCGGGGCGAGCCCCGCCCTACGCCAAAGGCAGACGTGGCGCGTGCCTTGCTGTTGCGGGATCGCGCTTTGCGCGATGGCCTTCGGCGAGGATATTTGGAGCAAATGGAAGTTGGGGTCCGGTTACTCCGCCGCGACCGGCGGGGCGGCGCTGTCGGATTCGTCGAACTTGTAGCCGCGGCCGTGGACCGTTTCGATATAGGGATGGCCCGAGGGGGCGGCCTGGACGATCTTCTTGCGGATCTTGCAGATGTAGACGTCGATGACCTTGTCGAAGGGCTGGTCGTCGGACATGCCGTAGACCGCGTCGTAGATCGCCGCCTTGGAGGTGACTTTCCGGGCGTTCAGCACGAGCTGCTGGAACACCTTGTGCTCGCGCCGCGAGAGCTTCACGCGATGGCCCGCGATCTCGGGGTCGCGCCCGTCGAAGAAGGCGGTGACCTCGCCGATGGTGATGTGGTCGGCGGAATGGCCGTGCGCACGGCGCAGGACGGCGTTGATGCGGGCCTTGAGCTCGACCGCGCGGACCGGGAGCAGCACGTCGTCGTCGGCGCCGGCATCCAGCGCCTGGGCGGCGTTGTCGGCGTCGCGGTCGGGGCGCAGGACGAGGACCGGGCTGGTGATCCCGGCGCGGCGCAACTGCTGGATCTGGGGGATCAGGTCGGGGTTGGCGGCGAGCAGGAAGGCATGGGCATCATGGCCCGCGCGGTTCAGCAGGCGCAGGTCGCCACGGAAGAAGCCGGGGCCGATGGGCGTGGTGGTCATCCGTTCCGATCGCAGGTCGCCCGGCGCCGGCTGCGCGCGGCCATCGGCCTGATACAGATAGACGTGCATCCAACCCTCTGCGGTTCCGCCGCGCCTGTTTCGCGGCTGTTCCGACGGACTTTAAGGATAACATTCATAGATAGTCAACAATAACTACGGATTTTGTTTGCGCTATTCTTGATCAGGTCATGCGCATCTGTCATTATGCTTGGAAGGATCGGCGTGCGGATCGTGCGCGGACGGAACCCGGGAGCGGCGGCGATGCGCGCCTTGAGGCTTGCGATGGCACTGGTGGGGCTGCTGACCGGGGCGGCGGCGGCGGATGTGCGCATCAAGGACATCGCGATGTTCGAAGGGGTGCGCGAGAACCAGCTGGTGGGCTATGGCCTGGTTGTCGGGCTGAACGGGACCGGCGACCGGCTGCGCAACAGCCCCTTCACCGAGAAGAGCATCAAGGGGATGCTGGAGCGGCTGGGCGTCGGCAACCTGACGGATGACGAGCTGAAGACGGCGAACACGGCGGCGGTGATGGTGACGGCGATGCTGCCGCCCTTCGCGCGGCGGGGGTCGACCATCGACGTGGTGGTCTCGTCGCTGGGCGATGCGGGGAGCCTGCGGGGGGGCACGCTGGTGGTGACGCCGCTGACCGGGGCGGATGGCGAGGTTTACGCGGTCGCGCAGGGGCCGATCGCGGTGGCGGGTTTTGCGGCGCAGGGGCTGAATGCGTCCATCGTCGAGGGCGTGCCGACGGTGGCACGGATCGAGAACGGCGCGACGGTGGAGAACGAGATCGGGTTCCGGCTGAGCGAGTTGTCGTCGCTGCGGATCGCCCTGCGCAACCCGGATTTCACCACGGCGGTGCGGATCGCCGAGGCGATCAACGCCAAGCTGGGCGGGCGGCCGGCGATTGCACTGGACCCGGGCACGGTGGAGGTGGATGTCTTCGACAAGGCCACCGTGCCGTTGCTGATGTCGGAGATCGAGAACCTCGAGGTGGAGCCGGACACGGCCGCCAAGGTGGTGATCGACGCGCGTTCGGGGACGGTGGTGATCGGGGCGAACGTGCGGATCAGCCAGATCGCGGTGAGCCAGGGCGGGCTGACGGTGATCGTCAAGGAAGAAATGCAGGTGAGCCAGCCGGAGCCGATCTCGATCGGGGGAACGACGGTGGTGGTGCCGGACACGACGGTGGTGGTCGACGAGAAGGAGACCAAGTTCACCATCCTGGAGGGCGACGTGAGCTTGCAGAAGCTGGTGGACGGGCTGAACGCCATCGGGCTGGGGGCGACCGAGACGATCTCGATCCTGCAGGCGATCAAGGCGGCGGGCGCGCTGCATGCGGATCTGGAGATCATCTGATGAAGGTCGGGGCGGACGCGTTGCAGATCGCCAACGCGCGGATGATGGCGCGGGTGGAGGCGGAAGCCTCGCCCGAGGCGCTGAAGGCGGCGAAGGAATTCGAGGCGGTGTTCCTGACCCAGACCATCGACGAGATGCTGAAGGAAGTGAATATCGGCAGTTTCGGCGGCGGACACGCGGAAGAGACCTGGCGGAGTTTCCTGGCGAAAGCCTATGCCGACCAGCTGGCGGGACAGGGAACCACGGGAATCGCGAAGAGCGTGCTGGGCACCATCGCGGCGTATGAGAAGGGGTCGAAGGGATGACGGCGGCGGCACAGATCGTGGAACGGCTGGCGAAGGTGCTGCGCGACGAGATCGCGGCGATCGGGGCCGGGCAGCTGGAGACGGTGCGGGATCTTTATCCGCAGAAGGTAGCCCTGTACGAGGAATTGCAGGCGCAAACCGGCGCGGTGGAACGGCAGCTGAAGGCGGCGACGCCCGAGGCGAAGGCGCTGCGCGAGGGGCTGGACGAGCTGCACGGGTTGATCCGCAAGGATTTTTCGCTGCTTGAACACCTGACGGCTGCAACCGGACGGGTGGTCAAGGAGTTGAGCCGTATCCGCGACCGGCACGGGCTGGGCGGTCTTTACGAGGCGGACGGCACGTTGCGCCCGGGCGATGTGGCGCGCCCGCAACAGGTCGATGAATCGATCTGAAAATTTAACCACGCGTTAACTTCTGCTCCAATCTCACCTGTCACGGGCAGGTTCCCGTTTTCGTCAGAAAGACGATTACGCGACATAGAGAACAACCAGGAGCAGAAATGTCCTCCATTCTCACCAATAACTCTGCAATGAGCGCATTGCAGACGCTGCAATCCATCAACAAGGGTCTCGACCAGACGCAGAACCGGATCTCCTCCGGTCTGAAGATCACGTCGGGCAAGGACAACGCGGCCTATTTCTCGATCTCTGAAACCATGACCGGCGACTCGGGCATGTACAAGGCGATCGACGAAAGCCTGACGCTGATGGTCAACTCGGTTTCGACCGCCCGCCTGGGCGCGGAAACCATCAAGGACGTGGCACAGGAATTCGCCGAGCGCGTGGCCTTTGCCCAGGGTGGCACCGACGAGGTGCGCGCCGACGTCCAGGCCGAACTCGACGAACTGGTCGCGCGTATCTCGACCACCATCTCGCAGTCGACGTTCAACGGTGCGAACCTCGTGTCCAGCACCGCAACCGTAACTGTCGTGACCGGCATCAGCCGGGGTGCGGCGGGGTCGGTGACGACCACCACGATCACCTTCCAGCAGCAGGACCTGGGCGCGATCCTTTCGACCCTGTCCGCCGTCGACCTGACCGCCAGCTCGACCACCGCGCTGATGGAAGCCGACCTCCAGACCGCCGAACAGGCGCTGGATGCGGCCATCGCCTCGGCCACCGCGCTGGGGATCGCCGAAAAGTCGATCGAGACGCAGAAGGAATTCCTTGGCGCCCTGACCGACAAGCTCGACTCGGGCGTCGGCTCGATGGTGGATGCGAACATGGAAGAAGAGGCCGCCCGCCTGCAGTCGTTGCAGGTGCAGCAGCAGCTTGCCACCCAGTCGCTTGCGATTGCCAACCAGGCTCCGCAGAACATCCTGAGCCTTTTTCGGTAATCTGATCCCGGCCGAGTGATCCGGCTGACGCCGGACATCGCCGACACGACAAGGGGGCGGGCCTGGCAACGGGCCCTCCCCCACGACAGAGGCAGAAGCCGGAGCCGCAAAAGCCCGGGATACGCAATTCAAGACGCCAGAAAGGCGCGAAGGGACGGACAAGACATGAGCATCAGTGCCTACAAGCGCACGTTGCGCGAGATGGAGTCGCCGCGCCAGATCGAGCGGCGGATCATGGCCGGGATTACCGGGCGCATGGCGGAACACGCCGAAGCCTTTGATACGGCAGAAAATTCTTTCGAACGCGTCACAATACTGGGGGCCGGGCTGCGCGAGGCGCTGACCGACAACCAGGCGCTGTGGGCGGCGCTGAAGCACGACCTGTCGCTGCCGGGCAACGCGCTGCCGCCCGATCTGCGGGCGGGCCTGCTGTCGCTGGCGATCTGGGTCGAGAAGACGACGCGGACCGTGCTGGGCGGCAAGCCGGGGGTGCGGGCGATGGTGGCGATCAACGGCAACATCGTCACGGCGCTGAACGAGACGCCGCTGCGGCGGAGCGCCTGAGATGGTCCTCAAGCTGACGCTGAAACCCTACGAGCGGATCATCGTCAACGGCTGCGCGATCCGCAACTCGGGTCGGCGGCACAGCATCGTCATCGAGGAGCAGGCCGACATCGTGCGCGGCAAGGATCTGCTGGACGCCTCGCAGGCGGTGACGGTGGTGAACCGGGCCTATTTCCTGATCCAGACCGCGCTAACGCGGGCCGACCTGCGCGAGAAGCTGGTGCCGCTGATCCAGCAGAACCTGGCGGAGCTGGCGACGGTGTTCGGGCCACCGACGGTTCACCACATCTTCGAGGCGGCGAATTTCGTCAGTAAATCAGACTATTACAAGGCCCTGAAGCATCTGAAGCCGGTGCTGGAGTATGAGCACGAGCTGCTGAACCACATCGCCTCGACCAACGATGACGGCGAGGATGACGCGGAGGAGGCGCCGAAGGTGGCGGCGACCGGATGATCCCGATTACCGGCATGTCGAGTTTCCTCGGCCTGAAGCTGGCCGACCGGACGGAGCAGATCCAGAAGGAGCAGATCCGCAACGACTTGCAGAACGCGCGGGCCATCACGGCATTCCGGGAGCGCATCGGCGATATCGAGACGGTGGACCAGCTGGTGGAGGACACCGAGCTGTATACCTTCGTGATGAAGGCCTTTGATCTGGAAGACCAGATTTTCGGCAAGGCGCTGATCAAGAAGATGCTGAAAAGCGACGCCGAGGATCGCGACTCGCTGATCCGGCGGCTGACGGACCCGCGGTTCCGCGAGATGTACGACGAGCTGGGCTTTCAGGAGGGCGGGACGAAGAACCTGAACACCATCCTGGGCCGCTGGCAGGAGCGGATGGTCACGCGATACATCGACACGCAGTTCGTCAACGGCATGGCCGAGCAGAACGAGACGGTCGGCGCGGCGCTGGAATTCCGGCGCAAGGCGGCGGATATCGCGGGACCGTTCGACATCCTGAAGGATCCCGAGCTGTCGACCTTCATGCGGACCGTGCTGGGCCTGCCGGCAGAGAGCGCACAGGTGGATATCGACCGGCAGGCGAAGTTCATCGAGCAGCGGTACGACCTGGAGAAACTGCAAGACCCCGAAGAGGTCGAGCGACTGATCGCGCGTTACACCATCGTCACGGATGCGCTGAATTCGACGGCGACGCTGAACAACGTCGTGGTGCAGATGATGAGCGGTGCCGTAAGTATTGGCGCGGGCGGAGAGTATACGCCGATCCGGATCGACATCACCTCGCTGTCGCTGTTGGGAAAGAGCTATTGACCATGCAGCTGAAACGCATCCTTCACGCCGACGACGACCCGGACATCCGGGACATCGTGCAGATGTCCCTTGATTTCTTTGGGGATTTCGAGCTGACCCAGTTCCCGGACGGGGCCAGCGCCTTTGCCGCCTTTCAGGACGTGAAACCGCAGCTGCTGTTGCTGGACTACATGATGCCGGGGATGACCGGGCCGGAGCTGTGGCAGGAGATCGCCAAGCACGACGGCTATCAGAAAATCCCGGCGATCTTCCTGACGGCCAAGGCGGAGTCCTCGGTCTCGGAAGTGCTGATGCTGAAGGGCGCGGCGGCGGTGATCCTGAAGCCGTTTTCGCCAGACGCCCTGGCCGATGAAATCAACAAGATCTGGGAGAGCTGGAACGCCAGACGGTAGCGAGGCGCCGGACCCTGCCAGGTCTGCGTGATTGTCTTCAATTTTGCCTCAATTCTGCCAATTCGACTCGTCACATATCTGCCGGGGGGTGGCGCCGTATCCGCGAGTGCGGGGGTGTCAGCGGAACAACAGGAACGGCACGGTGACATGATACGGAAATTCGCCAGGAACATCTCGCATTCCTATGTGACCTTCGCCGTCGCGGTGTCGGTCATCTGCCTGAGTGTCGGCTTCGTGCTGATACAGCGGGATAATGCCTATTATGTTAAAGGTCAGCGGGCAGCCGCCGGGGCGGAGATCCGGCGGACGGCCAACGAGCTGCGCGAGAAGCTGTTCGGCATGGGGCTGGTGGCCGAGCGGCTGGGAACGCTGGCCTCGAGCGCGGAAGGCGTGTCGAGGGACGATCTCGAGCAGATCGCGAACCAGCTGTTGCAGCACCACGGCGAGGTGATTTCCGTCGCCATCGCGCCGGACCTGGTGGTGACGCATGTGTCGCCGTTGAAGGGCAACGAGCGGGTGCTTGGAACGAAATACTGGCAAATTCCGTCGCAGTTCGCCGGCATCGCGCGCGCATTCCGGTCGCAGGCGCCGGTTTTTGTCGGGCCGATCACCCTGGTGCAGGGCGGCAAGGGCTATATCCTGCGCTATCCGGTGTTCAAGGCGGGGAAATACGCGAAGGCGGGCAAGTTCTGGGGCGTTGTGTCCATCGTGGTGTCGGAGCGCGGGCTGGTCAGCGCTCCGGTGACGGACGGAGCCTTCATGCCGGCGCGACTGGCGCTGCGCGAGGTGCGGGCGGACGGCACCGTGCAGCAAAACCTGTTCGGCGATCCGGCGATCTTCAGAGAGAACCCGGTGACGGAACATGTCTCGGTCGTGGGCGGGCACTGGCAGATCGCGGCGGTTCCCGTGGGCGGCTGGGCGGCATCTTCGCCGAACAGCCCCTGGATCGCCGCGGCGGTGGGGCTGGTGACGTTGTTGCTGGCGTCGGCGATCCTGATCATCCGGCATTACGCGGTGAAAAGTCACGAGACTTTCAACGTGTTGTCCCATGCCATCGAATCGCTGGAAGAAGGGTTCCTGCTGTTCGACCGCGACAACAAGCTGCTGATGGCGAACAGCCGGGTGGCGGAATATTACCGCATCCCGGCGGACAAGCTGGTGCCGGGCCTTCCCTACGACGAGATGGTGCGGCACGCGATCCGGCGGCAGTCTGCCGGCGAGGTCGTGGAGGGCCAGGCGACCGAGGTGCTGACCTCGGACGCCGAAGCGGAACGGATGGCCGAGGCGGAAGCGGCGGACGGTGTGCAGCAGCTGGTGGACGGGCGCTGGCTGAAGACGTCGAACGCGGTGACGCCGGAGGGCTATACGGTGGGCGTGCGGTTCGACATCTCGGCGCAGAAGTCGGCGCAGCTGGCGGCGGAAGCGGCAACCCGGCAGCAGTCGGAGTTCCTGAGCACGGTGTCGCACGAGCTGCGGACTCCGCTGACGGCCATCGCGGGGCGGGCGGCGTTCCTGGCGAAGACACACAACCTGCCGGTGTCGAAAAAGCTGATGGCGGCGATCCAGAAGGACGCGCCGGACATGGCGGAAATTGCCCAGCTGGCGCAGGACCAGTTCGATGGGATTTCGGGACAGGGCCAGCGGATCATCGCGGCGTCCGACCTTTTGCTGAGTCTTGTCAATGACTTGCTGGATTGGGCCAAGGCCGAGGGCAGCGAGCTGAAGGTGACGCCGGAGGTGATCCTGGCCAATGACGTGGCGGTCAACATCGTCGACGAGATGAAGTTCCAGGCGCAGGCGAAGGGGCTGTCGCTGATCTGCATGTGCGCCCCGGCACGGGTGATGGCGGATCCGGCGCGGCTGCGGCAGGTGATCTACAACCTGGTCGGCAACGCGATCAAGTTCACGCCCAAGGGCACGATCACGGTGACGGTGCGCAACAAGGGCCAGCGGGTGATCATCGGGGTCGAGGATACCGGCGTCGGCATCGCGCAGGAGAATATCGACATGATCTTCGAGCGCTTCAAGCAGGTGGACGGGTCGGATACGCGGTCGTTCGGCGGGTTTGGCCTGGGGCTGACCATCGCGCGGAAGATCGTCGAGCTGCACGGCGGGCGGCTGACGGTCACCAGCAAGGTGGGCGAGGGCAGCCGGTTCGAGTTCGACCTGCCGAAGGCAAGCGCGGCGGCTTCGGCCGCGGCGGCCAAGGCGGCGGCGAAGGCCGAGAAAGCGGCCAAGGACGCGGCGGCGCTGGAGCAGCACCGGAGCGACGAAACCAGCCTGCAATCGGCGGCAAGCTGATGGTTTTCAATCGCCTGGGAAATGCACGGAAATCAGGGGAAACGGGCGGCACAATCAGTCGTTCCCTGCCGTCAATTGGGGCGAGACACATTTCCGCCTCATTCAACTGCAAATGTATTAACGCAATGACCCGGCAACCCGGACAACCTGTGCAGAGTTGGAAAGAGGCAAGCCATGCGCATCCTGGCCGTTGATGACGATCCGATCATCATCGAACTGCTGTCCGAGCTGCTGACGGTCATCGGCCAGCACGACGTCGAGACGGCGGAGTCGGCCATCGACGCGCTGAAGATCGTGCAGAACCCGGCACACAAGCGGTTCGATTGCATCCTGCTGGACATCCAGATGCCGGGCATGACCGGGATCGAGCTGGCGGCGAAGCTGCGCGAGATGCCGGATTACGCCCGCATTCCGATCCTGATGATCACGGCAATGTCGGACAAGACCTATATCGACCGGGCCTTTGCGGCCGGGGCGACCGACTATATCACCAAGCCCTTCGATATCGACGAGGTGCGGTTCCGCATCAAGTCGGCCGAGCAGCGGCTGAAGGATGCGGGCGGCATGACCCGCAAGATCTTCTCGGTCAACAAGCTGCGCCAGCAGACCCCGGCAACCGAGAAGGTGGCGTTGAACGAGCCGGTGACGATCTTCGACGTGGACGGGGTGATCGACTATTTCGCCTTCGAGAATTACGTGACGCAGCTGTCGCGGAGTTCGATGTTCGGATCGACCGTCTTCGGTATCGCGATCCGCGAGATCGACAAGCTGTACCGCGAGTCGACGGCCTTCGGGTTCGAGTGCCTGATTACGGATACCTCCGAGGCGATCTCGGATTGCCTGAAGCCGAACAATTTCCTGATCGCCTATGCCGGCAACGGGACGTTCCTCTGCGTGCTCGAAGGAGGCGCGAGGCCCGACCTGGAGCGGCTGGTGGATGCGATCAACCTGACGCTGCACCAGATGGACCTGTATTTCTGCGATGGCCGCAAGCTCGACTTCCGGGTTTGCGCGGGCCAGCCGCAGCGGTTGATCTGGCGGGCAGGCAAGAACGCCATGGAGGCGGTGATTGCGGCACATGAGAGTGCCGAAAGCGAGGCGTTGAAGCGCGAGAAGATGCTGAACGACTTCTGGATAACGGAGCAGGCAGGATGATCGAAGCACAGGCGAAGTTGCCGGGCCTTGAGAGGATCAGGGCGCGGTTCTTGGACATGCTTGTCGAACGGCTGGGCGATATCGACCGGCTGTGCGACCCCGAGTTGAGCGGGCTGGGCCCGCGCGAGGCGCTGGAGCAGGTGCAGGCGATCCTGCACAAGATCGCGGGCACCGCGGGCACGCTGGGGATGACCCAGCTGGGCGATACGGCGCGAAACGGCGAGAATACCATCATCTCCTACCTCGGGACCGGCAAGCCGGGCAACGAGGCGGTGTATCGCTCGGTCGCCGAATTCATCATCCTGGCGGAAGAGACGCTGGACGCCGAAGACTGAGCGTCGGCCGACAGCAATGCCATGATCATCGGGCCGGGGCTGAAGGCGCCCTCGGCCGCCTTTGCCGTCAGCGCGCGGAGGTAGCCGCCGGGACTGCGGATGTGCCCGGCGCGTTGCAGGATGGCGGCGGTGGTGACGGCGGCGGTTTCGCGCCCCAAGGTCGCCTGCGCGTCGGCCCAGGCGCTGTCGCTGATGCCGAGCATCGGTCGGATGTCGTCGGCAAGCGCCACCAGCCCGCGCCAGTCGCGCACCTCGTGGCGGGCATAGGGCAGGATATCGGGACAGGCCTTCAGCACCAGGGCCAGCGGGATGCGGATGTCGCGCGCCCCTGCCCCGCTGCCATTTTCCTGGCAGGGTTCAGAATCCAAGTTATCAGGGTTTGAATTCGTATGGTGCCGCTCATTTGAGGCGGCATTGGCGTCCATTTTCTCTGGTACAGGGTCGATTTGCGCGGTGATGGCGGCGAGATCGGCGCGCAGGCCGGTGGCGATGGCGTCGATGTCCTGCAACGTCAGCTTGCGGCGCAAGGCCCGGCGGTGAAGGGCTGCGCGGTCGAGGGTGGCGTTGCAGGCGATGTATTCGGCGAGCTTGGTCACGTCGCGCAGCAGCAGCACGGCGGTTTCGCGGTGGAGGTGGAGCGTCTGCTCGGCCTGCCGCGCGGTTTCGGCGGCGGCGGCGATGGTATCGGCCTGGACCAGCAGCGGGCGCAGGTCGAAGCCGAAGGCGCGCAGCACCTGCCCCCCTGCCCCGCGCGCGGCGTAGCGCTTGCCGTTGGGGCTGTCGTGGCGGGCGATCAGGCGGGCGGCGACCAGCGCGGCGAGGTGGCGGCGCAGGGTGCTTTCGGCCATGCCATGCGCCCGGTCGGAGAGCGCGGCGTTCGAGGGGAAGACGATCAGGGGTTCGCCGTCGCGCAACTCACGCTCGGGCAGGAAGGACAACAGCGCGTTCAGCACGGTGAGGTCGCGGTCGCTGACGCCAAAGGCCGTGCGGGCGGCGCGCAGGTCGTGGAAGAGCTGCCATTTGTCCCTTGCGGGCGTCTGGGTGGCGGCGCGGGCCAGCGCCTGGCCTGCGAGAAGGCCAGCCGAGACCGGCCGCCGCCCGAAGGGCGTCGTTGTGATGTGGTTCATGCCTGTTCACGAGACAAAACTTTCCCGCCCGCCGGGAAGCGGCCCACTTGACAGTGATTCGGTGACGCTCTTATTCTCGAGGTGCTAGATCAAGAAATGAGCCTCTTGGGATGTTGCCATCCCGGGGGGCTTTTTCGTTTTGTGCGGGTCGTGCCTCCTTGGTTGGTTTATGTTGGCCGACCCCAGGCGCGGCGGATGCGGCGCTGGAGGTCGGCGGCGAGGGCGTTCACCGCGTCCAGCGCGCGCGCCTCGGCGGCGCGGGGACGGGCGATGTCGTAAAGGGTGTGGTCCGACGGCAGGTCGGGGAGCGTCTGCGGCAGGACGTGATCGCCGAAGAGCGCGCGCAGGATCCCGGCAAGCTGGGTCTGGGCGGCGTCGGCGGGATCGTGGCCGGTGACGAGGTAGAGCAGGTCGGCTGTGGCCTGCGCGTCGGCGAGGGCGTGCAGGTTGTGGTCGAGCGCGGCGAGGTCTTGCGCCGTGGGCCTTGCGGCGAGGATGAGCGTCGTGGCCGTCGAGATGGCCTGCGGCAGGGCGTGGGCGGGGCAGTCGAGCAGGATCAGGTCGGTTTCAGGCTCTGCGTGGGGAGTCGGGCCGGTCTGGACGCGCAACCCGGCGAGGGTTTCGGGGCCGAGGAGCGCCGTCAGGCCGCCCGCCGGGTCGAAATCGAGCGCAAGCACGGTGAAGCCGTCGAGCGCGCATTTCTGGGCGACATGGGCGGTGACAGGCGTCGCGCCGCACAGCGCGATAATCGGCGCCGGATCGCCGGGGCGGCGGCCCGGCAGGTAGGTGCCGGGGGTCTTGGCGCCCGCCTCGAGCATGTGGCGCAGGGCGCGGATGTTTTCGCTGGTGTAGAGCCGCCTGCCCCCCTGCCCCGTCTCGGGCTGCGGGCCGCGGCCCTCGAGGCTCAGCTTGCGCAGGTAGGCGTCACGGACGCCGAGCAACGCGGCGACCTCGCCGCTGGTAAAGCGGCGGGACGCACGGTGTGCGGGCGGATGCGCCGCCCGGTGCTGTTGCAACCGTGCGGCGAGAAGATCGGCATGCCGGCCCGCCAATGGGCCGATTTGCTGGCTGATCTGCATCTTGCCCTCGTCCCCGCATAGTTACGCTGTTCTGCGGGATTATCGCGTGTTGGCGTAAACAACTGCGGGATGAAACCGATTCTGGCAAGGGTGAATGCACGAGATATGGCGATTGATGCGGTGTGTACCACTACAGGCGGGCTTCCGGGGCAGATTTAGGACCAGGAAGCGCGGTTGCCGGGCAGGCGTTGAGTGCTGTCGATGACCCGGATGAGGGTTGGGAGAGAATCGCCCCATGTCCAGAGGACAAGGTTGAACTCACCCGATGCGCCGCGGGCAAAGCTGGGGGCGACCATGCCCGCGAAGCCGCTGTCGATCAGGCGTTCGGCCAGCGCCTGCGAGCGCGGGAGAGCGCCGCGGAGCATCTGCATCTCCCACTCCGGGCAGGCGAGGTCGTCCCAGGCGACGCCCTGCGCCTTGCAGGCGGCCGGGTCGCGGGTGTCGAGGATGGGCGCGCAATCGACCTGGTACTGGCAGAGCGTCAGCGGCTCCATCGGGCGGCCGATCGGGCTCGCCTCGCGCAGGGCTGTGAGAGGCGAGAGCGCGGTGTAGAGCGCCGCCCTGCCCTGCCGGTTGAAGCGCCCGCCAAAGCGGCGCGCCCCTTCGCCCGAGGTGGGCGACCAGGCCCATTCGGGGTTGTGGGCACGAAAAACAGGCTCTGTAAAGCGCACGGCTCAGGCGAAACCGCCAGCGGCGAGGCGATCGAGGTGGCGGTGGACGAAATCGGCGTGGCCATCGCGCACAAGCTGGTCGGGGGTCATGCCGCCGAAACCCGGCAGCGGTTCGGAGCGGAACCAGGCGTAGGCGGCCAGCGCCGATCCGGCCTGGCGTTCGGTCCGGTTCAGGATCTCCAGCATCTCGCGCAGGCGGCGCTGGGTCTTGGGCGCGCGCACCCGTTCGGCCCGGGAAAAGGCGTCGCGGCCCAGTCCCAGGGTCGATGCGATCTCGGCCTTGGTGGTGCGCAGGGCGTCGGCCACCAGTTCGGGGCGGAAGACGTCGCCCTTGACGCAAGAGGCAAGTTGCATGGCGATACCTCGTAGATTATCACTCAATATAGCGTCAGGAAATGTGGCATCAAGGAGGAAGACATGGGGGAATACGGGTTCGACCTCCCTGCCCTGCCGGGTATGAGCGAGGCTGAGGTGCAAACGCCCTGCCTGGTGCTGGACCTCGACGCGCTGGAGGCGAACATCCGGCGCATGGGGGAATATGCGCGCGCGCACGGAATGCGGCACCGGGTGCATGGCAAGATGCACAAGTCGGTGGACGTGGCGCGGTTGCAGATGAGGCTGGGCGGGGCCGACGGCGTCTGCTGTCAGAAGGTCAGCGAGGCGGAGGTCTTCGCGCGGGGCGGGATCGGGGATGTGCTGGTGTCGAACCAGGTGCGCGGCGCGGTGAAGGTGGACCGGCTGGCGCGGCTGCCGCAGCACGGCGCGCGGGTGTCGGTCTGCGTCGATGACCTCGACAACGTGGCGGAACTGTCGGCGGCGGCGGTTCGGCACGGCACGGAACTGGGCGTGCTGGTCGAGATCGACTGCGGGGCGGGGCGCTGCGGGGTGACGGATGTGGCCGACGTGGTGGCGCTGGCGCGGGCGGTTGACGCCGCGCAGGGTCTGATTTTCGACGGGTTGCAGGCCTATCAGGGGGCGATGCAGCACCTGGAACTGTTCGCGGACCGCAAGGCGAAGCTGGAGCAGACCATCGCGCAGGTGAAGACGACGGTGGCGGCGCTGGAGGCGGCGGGGCTGCCGCCGCGGCTGGTCACGGGCGGCGGCACGGGGAGTTACCCCTTCGAGTCGGCCTCGGGCGTCTACAACGAGTTGCAGTGTGGCTCCTACGCCTTCATGGATGCGGATTACGGGCGCATCAGGGGCGCGAATGGCGAGCGGATCGACCGCAGCGAGTGGGAGAACGCGCTGTTCGTGCTGACCGAGGTGATGAGCCATGTGAAGCCGCACCGCGCGGTCTGCGATGCGGGGCTGAAGGTGCATTCGGTGGACAGCGGCCTGCCGGTGGTCTTTGGGCGCGACGACGTGGCCTATACCGGCGCGTCGGACGAGCATGGGACCATCGACGATCCGCAGGGGGTGCTGAAGGTGGGCGACCGGCTGCGGCTGGTGCCCGGGCATTGCGACCCGACGGTGAACCTGCACGACTGGTTCGTCGGGCTGCGCGGCGGCGTGGTCGAGGTGGTCTGGCCGGTGTCGGCGCGGGGGCGGAGCCTGTAGCGGGCCCCTGCCCTTCTTTCTGTTTACAAATACTCGAATCCCGGACCAACCCCGCGCGCCGAGGCTTGCCAACGCGCGCGGGCTCTGGTCCCTATGGGGCCAGCTTGACGCGGACCCGCCCGAATGCCGAATACCGTCCCTACCCTCGTCGTTTTCCGCAACCGGACCTTTCGCAGCATCTGGATCGCGACGCTGGCGTCGAACTTTGGCGGGCTGGTGCAGTCGGTGGGCGCGGCCTGGACGATGACCAACCTCACCTCGTCCCAGGCGATGGTGGCGCTGGTGCAGACCTCGGTGACGCTGCCGATCATGGTGTTCTCGCTGGCCGCGGGGGTGTTCGCCGACAATTTCGACCGCCGCAAGATCATGCTTTGGGCGCAATGCTTCATGTGCGCGGTGTCGGTGGTGCTGGCTGTGCTGGCCTACGAGGGGTTGCTGACGCCCTGGGTGCTGTTGTCCTTTACCTTCCTGATCGGCTGCGGCACGGCGATGAACAACCCGTCGTGGCAGGCGAGCGTGGGGGATATCGTCACGCGTGAAGAACTGCCGGCAGCGGTCAGCGTCAACAGCATGGGCTTCAACCTGATGCGCAGC
>JAGRMS010000290.1:1193-3271 GCA_020441135.1 Pseudooceanicola sp. | reverse complement strand
ATGTCGCGGATCACCGCGCCCTGGGGCGAGGTGATGACGCCGATGATCTGCGGCAGGTAGGGCAGGGGGCGCTTGCGGGCCTCGTCGAACAGCCCTTCGGCCGCCAGCTGCTTCTTGCGCTTCTCCAGCAGCGCCATCAGCGCGCCCTGGCCCGCGACGGTCATTTCCTCGACGTTCAGGTTGTATTTCGACTGGCCGCCGAAAGCCGTCAGACGCCCGGTGACGACAACCTCCAGCCCTTCCTCGGGCTTGACCGACAGTTGCGACAGCTGCCCCTTCCAGGTCGTGCAGGCCAGCACCGACCGGTCGTCCTTGATGTCGAAGTAAAGGTGGCCCGAGCGCGCCACGAAGACCCGCCCGACCTCGCCCCGCACGCGGATGCGGCCGAATTCGTCCTCGAGCGCGCGCTTCACGGCGCCGCTGAGTTCGGTGACGGTATATTCCGGCGTGTTGCGCCCCGGCGCAGGATCGTCGATCAGGTCCATGGCGCGGACCCTGCCCGATCCCGCGCCCGAACGGAAGGGTCAGGCGGCGTGGCGCGTGCGGCGGTCGTGCGCGCCCTCGGCGATTTCCGCCACCAGGCGCGCGCAGAAGGCGGGCAGGTCGCCCGGGTTGCGGCTGGTGACCAGGCCCTTGTCCACCACGACCGCCTTGTCCTGCCAGTCGGCCCCGGCGTTGCGCAGGTCGGTGCGGATCGACTTGAACGAGGTCAGGCGGCGGCCTGCGGCGATACCCGCCTCGACCAGCAGCCAGGGGGCATGGCAGATCGCGCCGATCGGCTTGCCGGCCTGCCAGAAAGCCCGAACCAGAGCCAGCGCGTGTTCGTTCGTGCGCAGCACGTCGGGGTTCATTTGCCCGCCGGGCAGCACCAGCGCGTCGTATTCCGTCGCCGATACCTCGTCGAGCGAGCGGTCCACCCGCACCGGGTTGCCCCAGTCCTTGTCCTTCCAGCCGGTGATCTCGCCCGCCTCGGGCGACACGACATGCACCACGGCACCCGCGTTCATCAGCGTGCGCCGGGGGTGTTCCAGTTCCGACTGTTCGAATCCGTCGGTGGCGAGAACGGCCACCCTCTTGCCTTGCAAACCGGTCATTTCTGCTCTCCGCGGTTTTCTCTCGAAGACGAAACGTGGTGGATCGGGCGGCGGTTCCCGCCTCGCGCGGCTTCTTGCCCTTTGTTGCATCCTTGCCTAATCAGACCCCGCAAACAGGGGGCGCGGGCCATGAACATCCTCATACTGGGCGGCGGCGGGCGGGAACATGCGCTGGCCTGGGCGGTGATGCAGAACCCCAAGTGCGACAAGCTGATCGTCGCGCCGGGCAACGCCGGGATCGCGAAGATCGCGCAATGCGCGGCGCTGGATATCCTCGACGGCACCGCGGTGGTCGCCTTTGCCGAAGAGAACTCCATCGACTTCGTGATCGTCGGGCCGGAGGCGCCGCTGGCGGCCGGGATCTCGGACCGGCTGCGCGAGGCCGGGTTCCTGGTCTTCGGCCCTTCGGCGGCGGCGGCGCGGCTCGAGGCGTCCAAACGATTCACCAAGGAGATCTGCGACGCCGCCGGCGCGCCGACTGCCGCCTGGGCGCGGTTCTCGGACGCCGGTGCGGCGAAGGACTACGTCAGGGCACAGGGCGCGCCCATCGTCATCAAGGCCGACGGGCTGGCGGCGGGCAAGGGCGTGATCGTGGCGATGACGCTCGACGAGGCGCTGGCGGGCGTCGACGACATCCTCGGCGGCGCCTTCGGCGAGGCCGGGGCCGAGGTGGTGATCGAGGAATTCATGGACGGCGAAGAGGCGTCGTTCTTCGTCCTTTGCGACGGCGAGACGGTCCTGCCCATCGGCACCGCGCAGGATCACAAGCGGGTCGGCGACGGCGATACCGGCCCGAACACCGGCGGCATGGGGGCCTATTCCCCCGCGCCGGTGCTGACGGACGCGATTGCCCGGCAGGCGCTGGACGAGATCATCCGCCCCACCATGGCCGAGATGGCAAGGCGCGGGATGCCCTATCAGGGCGTGCTTTACGCCGGGCTGATGATCGAGAACGGCCAGGCGCGGCTGGTGGAATACAACGTC
>JAGRMS010000290.1:0-1178 GCA_020441135.1 Pseudooceanicola sp. | reverse complement strand
TGCCAGGTGCTGATGATGCGCCTCGGCGCGCAGGCGATGGACCTGATGCACGCCGTGGCCGAGGGGCGGCTTGACCAGATGCGAGTCAACTGGGCCGACGACCACGCGCTGACGGTGGTGATGGCGGCCAACGGCTATCCCGGCGCCTACGAGAAGGGCAGCGTGATTGGCGGGCTCGAGGCCCTGCCCGAAACCAGCGCGCAGATGTGCTTTCACGCAGGGACCGCCGAGAAAGACGGCCATATCGTCGCCACGGGTGGCCGCGTCTTGAACCTGACCGCCCGCGGCGCGACCCTGGCCGAAGCGCACCAGCGCGCCTACGCCATGGCCGACGCGCTCGACTGGCCCGGCGGCTTCTGCCGCCGCGACATCGGCTGGCGGGCGCTGTGACAGGATCGCCAAAATGCATAAGGCCCCGCCGAGGCGAGGCCTTACTGACACCAGAACAGGTTTGCGATCACCAATCCTGATGGCCAGGCTCTTAACCTGGACTTAAATGCCGGTGCGACCGGCGACACCCATAAGATGGTGCAGGATTGCCCGGATTGCAAATCACAATCCCAAACCCGCTCTGACACACTCCCTGACGCGCTCGAGCGTATCAGGATCAAGCACGCGAACATCGTATACACGCTGCCCCTGATCCCAACCCGAGAAAAGCAACCGCAGGCGGTGAAAGGCGACTGTCAGAACGATGTCGCCCTTCAACCACACGTCTGCTTTGCGTATGGCGCCGGTAGCGGTGGGTCGAAGGTGATCTGCATGTGATGCGCGCGCGGTGTTCGGGGTGGTGTGGTGCTCAGCGGCACAATTGCGCAAAGCTGAGGGCGGTCGGGGAGTGCGGGTGACAGGACGATGGCCGGTCGTCTCTTGACCATTTCAGGCGGCCGGAAACCCTCGGACAAATCGACACGGACAATGGTTCCGGGCGCGGGATGCAAGACGACAGTCATGACGCAGACTACGGAATCCCTGCATGGTTGCAACTTCTGCGTGTTGGCCGGACAGCCGATCAGCAACCGGCTTGATCAACGCGCGCGCCTCGCCTATACGCCCCCGGTGGCCCGCACCGGGCGACTCGACAACATCAGCACGCCGCGTTCGGCCGCTCCCGTCGCTGGGGGCCGCATCCGGCAGAGGAGAAGCGACATGAAACTGCATGAACTGCGCGACAATGA
>JAGRMS010000289.1 GCA_020441135.1 Pseudooceanicola sp. | reverse complement strand
CGAGTTCCTCGACCACTTTCTCTTTCTGGGCTCTATCCACAGTTTCACTCCAAGTTTGGAGGTATGACCCTCCGGCTCGTCTTGCCGGGGCGCGAGGCCCCGACGTGGGGTCCTTACGGGTCCTTCCCAATCGCCCTCTGCCCCTGGGAGCCGAGGAATTGTTCATTTCCCGTCTCGGGCAGGATTTATGAACCTTGCGGGTTCACCCACCGTCTCGGACGAATCGTCCGGGCGGCATGCGAATCCGCAGCCACCGGAACGGCGGCTACCTAAGCGCTTTGGACGGGATTGTGAAGGGGCCTCGTCAACAAAACCGTGAGGCGAGCCCGGATCGGGAACGGACCGCCCCGCCGGAGGTCAGGCGGCCCTGGCGCGGTCGGTCCGTCTCGCGGCGGCGGCGCGGCTCCTGTCGCGGCCGAAATGCTTGCGCACCACCGCGCCGACGCTGTTGGGAAGCACCAGCATCTGGCCTCGCCGCCGCATCCGCAGCGCGGTCCGCGCGTCGAGTTCGAACAGCGCGGCGAAGATTCCGGGAAGCGCCGCCTCGCCCTCGTCGGTCATACGCGCCTCGATCAGCGACTTCAGCGGCCCCCGGATCGAGCCCGAGATCAGCCGGTGCGGCAGCTTCGCGCGCCAGTCGTCGTAGTCGGTGCCGATCATGTGCAGCAGCGCCATGCCCTCTTCGGGACCGACCTTCAAATCGATCACCGGCGTCGCCCAGTCCTGCTGCATGAAGTGCTGGCGCAGCATCACGCCCTCGATCCCGGTGCGCAGGAACGACTTGCCGGTGGTATGCCCGGTCAGCCCGCCGCGCCGCAGGGTCGCGCCAAGCAGCGCGCCGTCACGCTGCTTGGAGAGCTGACGCGGGCGCAGCTTGCGGCGGAAATGCAGGCGGCGCCGGGCGCCGGGAACAATCACCCGCTCGACCGGCTCGACAAGGATCGAGCGGACCTCGGCCGGTTGCGCGGCCAGGAACTCCTCGATGCCGCCATCCTCGCGGTGAATCAGTTCGTCGCCATCGGCCAGCAGCAGCCAGGGCGTGGCGCAGGTCTCGTAGGCGTGCTGGATCGCCTGGATCTGCCGCTTGTTGAAACTGGCGTCGGCCGGAACCCCGCGCGACAGCCAGAATTCCGGGGTGCAGCACAGGACGCGGACGTTGGGCACTTCGCTGGCCCAGGCGATGTTCGGATCGGCGGGATCATCGAAATACAGCGCCACCTCGGCGGCCCCCATCTCGACATGCCAGGCGATGAAGCGGCGCAGCACCTCGGCGCGCTCCTTCACCACCGCCGCGACCGTCCAGCGGCCGGCGCCCCGTTCCGTATCCATCGACATTCTGCCCTGCCCTTTTTCGGCCATTCAGCCGCGGCGGGCGCTGGCGGGCAAGATCGGCGCCGACGCGGGCGCGGGTTTGGCGCGAAGGCGAGGCCGGGACACCACAGCGGATGGACGCAAAAGCGAACGGGCGGCCGTTTCGGGCCGCCCGTCGCAAATCATTGTGCCTGGGTTCAGGCCTGGGTGGCGCTCGCCAGATCGACCGAGACGCCCGGGCCCATGGTCGACGAGATCGACACTTTCTTCATGTAGGTGCCCTT
>JAGRMS010000288.1 GCA_020441135.1 Pseudooceanicola sp. | reverse complement strand
GATTGGAAGCCGATGGGTTTCAGCCCGTCGGACATGGAGTTCCAGAAGACCAAGGAGGCGGCGGCGCGGGAGATCGCTCTCGCCTTCGGGGTGCCGCCGATGCTGCTGGGGATCCAGGGCGATGCGACCTACGCCAATTACCAGGAGGCGAACCGGGCGTTCTTCCGGCTGACGGTCCTGCCGCTGGCGACACGGGTGGCGGTGGCGCTGTCCGAGTGGTTGTCGCGGTTCAGCGGCGAGTTGATCGAGCTGAAGCCGGACCTTGACCGCGTTCCCGCGCTGGCCGCCGAGCGTGATGCGCAATGGGCGAGGGTCACGGCGGCGGATTTCCTGACCACGGGTGAAAAGCGCGCCCTGCTGGGTTTGCCGGCATTGCCGGACGGGGATCTCGATGAGTGACCGGCTTCAGGGATACGAACCGTTCGATTGCGCGCCGGGTCTGCGGCTGGCGGCGCACGAGCGGCTGAGCCAGGTGCATCACGACAACCTCAACCGGCGCCTGGATCGGCTGGACGAGATGATGGAGCGGCTGGAGAAACGTCTCTGGATCGCTGTCTACGGGGTGGCGGCGATGGTGCTGACGCAGGCCCTTCAGTCGATCCTGACAGTGGCGCCCTGACCTGCCTGTGTGGCTAACCCACGAGGAACCAAACATGGATATCGAGACGGGACTGGAACGGAAATTCGCGCGGTTCGGCAGCGGACTGAAGATCAGTGCGGATTCGGTGATCGAGGGCTATGCCAGCTTGTTCGGACTGCCCGACCAGAGCGGCGACGTGGTTCAGAAGGGGGCCTATTCCGAGACGATCCGCACGCTCGCCGAGGCGCACCAGCGCGTGAAGATGTTGTGGCAGCACGACCCGACGCAGCCGATCGGGGTCTGGGACGAGGTGCGCGAGGATGGGCGCGGGCTTTGGGTGAAGGGGCGGATCCTCGACATCACGCAGCGCGGGCGCGAGGCGGCGGCGCTGGTGGCGGCGGGCGCGATCGACGGCTTGTCGATCGGCTACCGGACCAAGCGGTCCGCAAAGGATGACAAGGGCCAGCGGCTCTTGACCGAACTGGAGCTTTGGGAGGTGTCGCTCGTGACCTTCCCGATGCTGCCCAGTGCGCGGGTTTCGGCCAAGGGCGACAGCTCGGGGATCGAACAGGATCTGCGCGAATTGGCGGTGACCCTGAACCGGGCGCGGCTGGAGCTGGCGCGGCGTTAGCGCGCTTTTCTCTCACGACTACAGGATGAACCGATGAGCAAGACCGAGACGAAGACTCGGACCGGGGAAGAGCTGTCTCCGGTTCAGGAGGTGAAGCGGGCGATGACCGGGTTTCTGGGCAGCTTCCGGACCTTCCAGGACGAGATCGAAACCAAACTTCAACAAGCAGATGAGCGACTGACCATGCTGGATCGTAGAATGCAACACGCGGCGCGGCCGCATCTTTCGGCCACCCAGGATGGGGGTGCGCCGCATCGCAAGGCGTTCAGCGCCTATCTGCGGTCGGGGGACGACGACTGCCTGCGCGGGCTGGAAGTCGAGTCGAAATCGCTGTCGACGGTTGTCAACAGCGATGGCGGCTACCTCGTCGACCCGCAGACCTCGGAGATGGTGAATTCCGTGCTCTACGCGACGGCGTCGATCCGGGCGGTGGCATCGGTGGTGAACGTCGAGGCGACGACCTACGACGTCCTGATCGACCATACCGAGCTGGGCGCCGGCTGGGCGAGCGAGACGGCGGCGGCCACCGAAACGGCGACGCCGCAGATCGACCGCATCTCGATCCAGCTGCACGAGCTGAGCGCGCTGCCCAAGGCGTCGCAACGCCTGCTGGACGACAGTGCCTTCGACGTCGAGGGCTGGCTGGCCTCGCGGATCGCCGACAAGTTCGCGCGGGCCGAGGCCGCGGCGTTCATCAACGGCAACGGCGTCGACAAGCCGCGGGGGCTGCTGAACCACACCAAGGTCGCCAACGGATCCTGGTCCTGGGACAACATCGGTTATGTCGCGACGGGAGTCGACGGGGGCATTGGCGGCGGTGACGCGATCATCGACCTCGTCTATGCGCTGGGCGCGCAGTATCGCGCCAACGGGTCGTTCGTGATGAACTCGAAAACCGCGGGGCTGGTCCGCAAGCTGAAGGATGCCGACGGGCGGTTCCTGTGGAGCGACGGGCTGGCGGCGGCGGAACCTGCGCGTCTGCTGGGCTATCCGGTGGTCATCGCCGAGGACATGCCGGATGCGGCCACCGACAGCTATTCTGTCGCCTTCGGAGATTTCGCCGCCGGCTACACCATCGCCGAGCGGCCGGACCTGCGCATCCTGCGCGACCCGTTCAGCGCCAAGCNNAAGCCGCATGTGCTGTTCTACGCGACCAAGCGCGTGGGCGGCGATGTGTCGGACTTTGCGGCGATCAAGCTTCTGAAATTCGGCGTTTCCTGACAAGGGGCGCCGGAGCCAGGGCCGGGCAACCGGTTCTGAGGTGGGCGCGCGCGACGTCAAACCTTCACGTTGTCTAGCTGCTCCCCTCCGTCCGAGCAACGTGAAGAGGCGCGCGTCCACCACGGGCAGAGACGAGCCCTGGAGGGATCCGAGCTTGCGGAGTGAATCCATGATGTTGATCGAAGAAACCACCGTGCCCGACGAAGCCTTGCCGGTGGACCAGTTCAAGGCGCATTTGCGACAGGGCACGGGCTTCGGTGAGGATACGCTGCAGAATGCGGTCCTGAAGGGCTTCCTGCGCGCCGCCATCGCGGCGATCGAGGCGCGCACGGGCAAAGTGCTGATTACCCGCACCTTCACCTGGCGGCTCGCCGCCTGGCGCGACCGGTCAGGTCAGGGTCTGCCGGTGGCTCCGGTGGGGTCGATCCTGCAGTTCACGCTGTTGACCGCGTCGGAAACGGCAACCGACATTCCCGTCAGCCAGTTCCGGCTCGAGCAGGACTTTCAGCGGCCGCGCCTGCGCCCGGTCGGCTCGGCCCTGCCGGTGATCCCGACGGGCGGCGCGGTGCAGATCCGGTTTTCCGCCGGATTCGCCACGGCCTGGGACAGTCTGCCGGCGGATCTGGCGCAGGCGGTGCTGCTGCTGGCGGCGCATTACTACGAGTATCGGAACGAGACGGCCCTGAGCGACGGCTGCATGCCCTTCGGCGTGACGAGTCTGGTCCAGCGCTACCGGCCGATGCGGATTGCGCCGGGGTACGGGACATGAAGACGCCCCGGCTGAACCGCCAGCTTGTCCTTGAGACCCGCCAGCAGGTGGCCGACGGAAGCGGCGGCTTTTCGGAAACCTGGGTCGGGTTGGGTGTCCTCTGGGCCGACGTCTGCGCGAAGGCCGGCAGCGAACGCTCCGAAGGCGGATTGCCGCTTTCCCAGGTGACGTATCGCATTCTCGTCCGCGCCGCCCTGCCTGGATCGTCCGCGCGGCCGAAGCCCGACCAGCGGTTCTGCGAGGGCGCGCGCCATTTCAAGATCGTGGCGGTGGCCGAGGCGGACAGCGACGGGCGCTATCTGGCCTGCACCTGCGTGGAGGAAATCGCATGATGGGCTACGTTCTTGGCGAGGCCCTGCAAGCGGCTGTCTATCAGCGGCTGCTGGGCAATCCCGAACTCGAGGCACTGGTTGGCATGGCGATCTACGATGCCTTGCCCGCAGGCCCGGTGCCGGGACTCTACGTTCTGATCGGCGCGGAAGAGGTGCAGGACCGCTCCGACGCCACCGGTCATGGCTCGCAGCACCGCTTCTGGGTCTCCGTTGTCACCGACACCGACAGCTATGGCCGCGCCAAGCTGGTCGCGGCCGCTGTCAGCGAGGCGCTGAGCGATGCCAGCCTGCCGTTGTCGCGGGGGCGGCTGGTTGGCCTCTGGTTCGAACGCGCCACGGCGAGGCGGAGCGGCAAGGCGGACCGGTCGCGGCGGATCGACCTGCGCTTTCGCGCGCGTCTGGAAGACAGTTAACCAACCTTTGGAGAGACCGATATGGGTGCCCAGAACGGCAAGGATCTGCTGGTCAAGGTCGACATGACCGGCGGCGGATCGTTTCAGACTATCGCGGGACTGCGCGCGACGCGGGTGAGTTTCAACGCCGAGAGCGTGGATGTCACGAGCCTTGAAAGCCAGGGCGGCTGGCGCGAACTGCTGGCGGGCGCGGGCGTCAAGTCGGCGGCGATCTCGGGGTCGGGGGTCTTCCGCGACGAAGGCACGGACGAAAGGGCGCGGCAGCTGTTCTTCGACGGCGAGACGCCGGATTTCCAGGTGGTGATCCCGGATTTCGGCATCGTCGAGGGGCCGTTCCAGATCACCGCGATCGAATACGCAGGCAGCCACAACGGCGAGGCGACCTACGAGATGTCGATGGCCAGCGCCGGGGCGCTGACCTTCACGGCGATCTGACATGGCCAACCCCTGGGCGGGCGAGGTCGCGCTGGTCATCGACGGGCAGGAGCGGGTGCTGAAGCTGACCCTCGGGGCGCTGGCCGAGCTGGAAGCTGGGTTGCAGGAGGACTCTTTGGTGGCCTTGATCGAGCGGTTCGAGGCCGGAACCTGTTCCAGCCGCGATGTCCTGGCGCTGGTGGTGGCAGGGCTGCGGGGCGGCGGCGCCGGCGTGACGGCGGCCGACCTGCTGCGTGCCGACATCGCGGGCGGGCCGCTGGTGGCGGCGCGGGCGGCGGCAGAGCTGCTGGCGCGGGCGTTCACGGTTCCCGAATGAGGCTGGACTGGCCGGGAATGATGCGGGCGGGCATCCGCGGGCTGGGCCTGGCGCCGGACGCCTTCTGGCGGCTGACCCCGGCAGAGCTGTTGCTGAAGCTGGGGCCGCTGGGCGAGGCGCCGATGAACAGGGGAAGGCTGGAGGCCCTGCTGGCCGCCTACCCGGACGCAAAGGAGAGTACAGATGGTTGAACGGGACGGGATTGCCGATCTGGAAACGCAGGCGGGCGCGCTCGAGGACAGCCTTGGCGCGGCGGCGGGAATGGCCGAGGGCTTCGACAGCGCCCTGCGCCGAATGCGCGAGTCGCTGGCGGCGACGGGCGCGGATGTCGCGGTGCTGGAGCGCGGGCTGTCCAAGGGGCTGCGGCGCGCCTTCGACGGCGTGGTGTTCGACGGGATGAAGCTGTCGGACGCGCTGGAGACGGTGGCGCGCTCGATGATCTCCACGACATATTCGGCGGCGATCAAGCCGGTGACGAACCATTTCGGCGGATTGATCGCCAAGGGTGTCGGCAACCTGTTCGGCGGGCTGCTGCCCTTCGCGGATGGGGCGGGTTTTGCGCAGGGGCGGGTCATGCCCTTCGCCAGCGGCGGCATCGTGACGGGGCCGACACGGTTTCCGATGCGGGGCGGTTACGGGCTGATGGGCGAGGCGGGGCCGGAGGCGATCATGCCGCTGGCGCGCGGGGCGGACGGCAAGCTTGGCGTGCGGGGCGGCGGGGGCAAGTCCGTCACCGTCGTGATGAACGTCACCACGCCCGATGTGAGCGGCTTCCAACGCTCGCAGGGCCAGATCGCGGCGCAGATGAGCCGCGCGCTGGGGCGCGGAAACCGGAACAGGTGAGGGGGCAAGCCCATGAATTTCCACGAAGTCAGGTTCCCGGCCTCGCTGAGCTTCGGCTCGGTCGGCGGCCCCGAACGGCGCACGGATGTGGTGACGCTCGCCAACGGGTTCGAGGAGCGTAACACGCCGTGGGCGCATTCGCGGCGGCGCTATGACGCGGGGCTGGGCCTGCGTTCGCTCGACGATATCGAGACGCTGATTGCCTTCTTCGAGGCGCGCCGGGGCCAGATGTACGGGTTCCGCTGGAAGGATTGGTCGGATTTCAAGTCGGCGAAGGCGACCGGCGAGGTGGCCTGCGACGACCAGCAGATCGCGGTCGGCGACGGGGTGAAGCGGACGTTCCAGCTCGCAAAGACCTATCGCTCGGGCCTGTTCGACTATGTCCGCCCCATCACCAAGCCGGTCGCGGGCACGGTGCGCGTCGGTCTGGCGCAGGACGAGATGCAGGAGGGGATGGACTACGCGGTGGATGCCACCCTCGGCACGATCACCTTTGCCAATCCGCCTGGCCTTTCGGTGGCGATCACCGCCGGATTCGAGTTCGACGTGCCGGTGCGCTTCGATACCGGCCGCATCCAGACCAGCGTGGCGAGTTTCCAGGCGGGCGATGCGCCGAACGTCCCGGTGGTCGAGGTGCGGGTGTGATGGAGGCCGGGTTCCAGGCCCACCTGGCGGGCGGTGTCACCACGGTCTGCCGCTGCTGGGCGGTCACGCGGCGCGACGGGGTGGAGTATGGCTTCACCGATCACGACCGGGCGCTGTCCTTCGAGGGGATCACCTTCAAGGCCGACACCGGGTTGACGGCGAAGGCGCTGCAGCAGGGCACCGGGCTGGCGGTGGACAACACCGAGGCGATGGGCGTCCTGAGCGATGTGTCGATCCGGGAAGCGGACATCGACTCGGGGCGGCTCGACGGGGCCGAGGTGCGCGCCTGGCTGGTCAACTGGGCGGATGTCGGACAGCGCCATCTCCAGTTCCGCGGCGCGCTGGGGGAAATCCGGCGCGCGGGCGGGGCGTTCCATGCCGAGTTGCGCGGGCTGACCGAGATGCTGAACCGCCCCCTGGGCCGGGTCTACCAGAAGCCCTGCACCGCGGTGCTGGGGGATGCATCGTGCCGGTTCGACCTCAGTGCGCCGGGATACTCGGTGACGGTGGTCTGCGAGGGCGTCGAAGCTGCGCGTATCTTCCGCTGGCCGGCGCTGGATGGTTTCGAGCCGGGGTGGTTCACGCGCGGTCGGTTGCAGGTGTTGACCGGCGCGGCCTCGGGGCTGTCGGGCGTCGTCAAGGGCGACCGGGCGGTGCCGGGCTTCCGCGAGGTCGAATTGTGGGAGCCGGTGCGGGCTGCGGTTGTCCCGGGCGACATGATCCGGCTCGAGGCGGGATGTGACAAGCGGATGGAGACCTGTCGGCTGAAATTCCTCAATTTCATCAACTTCCAGGGGTTTCCTGACATTCCGGGTGAAGACTGGGTCATGGCCGTGCCGCGCCGGACCGGGGCGAACACCGGGGGGAGCCTGCGATGAACGATCCGTCCGGGATCGTCGCACTGGCGCGCGGCTGGATCGGCACGCCCTATCGCCATCAGGCGAGTTGCGCGGGTGCGGGGTGCGACTGCCTCGGACTGGTCCGGGGCGTCTGGCGCGATCTGTACGGGGCCGAGCCGGAGATACCTCCCGCCTACGCCCCGGACTGGAACGAGGCACGCCGGGAAGAGGCGCTCTGGGCCGCGGCATTGCGGCATCTCAGGCCAGTGCCGGGCCTGGTCCCGGGCCGGGTGTTGCTGTTCCGGATGCGCGAGACCTCGGTCGCCAAGCATCTCGGCATCCTGACCGTCGCCGGAGCGGCGCCGCGTTTCGTCCATGCCTATTCGCGCGTCGGCGTCGTCGAAAGTCCGCTGAGCGCCCCCTGGGCGCGGCGCGTCGTGGCGGTGTTCGAATTTCCCTGAGGAGGTGCCGACATGGCGACCATTCTGCTTTCCGCCGCCGGGGCGGCCATCGGCGGCTCGATCGGCGGCAGCCTTGCGGGGCTGTCGAGCGTCGTCATCGGCCGTGCCGTGGGCGCGACGCTGGGCCGGGTCATTGACGAGCGGCTGCTGGGGCAGGGGTCCGACCCGGTCGAAACGGGCCGGATCGAACGGTTCCGCCTGACACAGGCGGGCGACGGCGCGCCGGTGGCGCAGGTCCATGGCCGGATGCGGGTCGGCGGGCAGGTGATCTGGGCCTCGGACTTCATCGAGACCGCGACGACCAGCGGCGGCGGCAAGGGCGCGCCCGCGCAGCCGAAGGTGACGCAATACAGCTATTCGGTGTCGCTGGCCGTGGCGGTCTGCGAGGGCGAGATCGCCGGGATCGGTCGCATTTGGGCGGACGGCGAAGAGATCGCCCCGGCCGAGCTGAACCTGCGGGTCTACACCGGCGGGGCGGACCAGCTCCCCGACCCGCTGATCGAGGCCATCGAGGGCGCGGGCCTGGTCCCGGCCTATCGCGGCACGGCCTATGTGGTGTTCGAGGATCTGGCGCTGGAACGGTTCGGCAATCGGGTGCCGCAATTCTCGTTCGAGGTGGTGCGCCCGGAACAGGCGGCCTCGTCGACCTACGAGGACGACCTGGGACAGTTGGTAAAGGGTGTCGCGTTGATTCCCGGCACCGGCGAGTATGCGCTGGCGACCACGCCGGTCTATTACACCAGCGGGCCGGGCAGCAGCTGGGCCGCGAACGTCAACGCGGCCTCGGGTCTCAGCGATTTCGAGACCTCGATGAAGTCGCTGGAGGAAGAGCTGCCGTCCTGCGGTGCCGTTTCACTGGTGGTGTCCTGGTTCGGCGGCGACCTGCGGTGCGGGTCGTGCCCGGTGGTGCCCAAGGTCGAAAAGGCCGAGTTCGAGGGCGAGAACATGCCCTGGACCGTTTCGGGCGTGACCCGCGCGACGGCGGATCAGATCGAACAGGCGGACGAACGGCCGATCTATGGCGGCACGCCGGCGGATGCCTCGGTTGTGCAGGCCATCCGCGACATGACCGGGCGCGGGCTTCGGGTGATGTTCTATCCCTTCATCCTGATGGACCAGCAGGTCGGCAATGGCCTGACCGATCCCTGGACCGGGGCGGCGGACCAGCCGCACCTGCCCTGGCGGGGGCGGATCACGCTGTCGATGGCCCCGGGGCAGGCGGGCAGCCCGGACGGCACCACCACGGCGGATGCCGAGGTCGCGGCCTTCTTCGGAACCGCAAGCGCGGCGGATTTCACGGTGGGCGACGGGGTGGTCAGCTATGCCGGGCCCGAGGACTGGGGCCTGAGACGCTTCATCCTGCACTACGCGGCGCTCTGTGCGGCGGCCGGGGGGGTGGATGCCTTCTGCATCAGCTCGGAAATGCGGGGACTGACGCAAATCCGCGGGGCCTCGGGCTTTCCGGCGGTCGCGGCGCTGGTCGATCTGGCGGCAGAGGTGCGCGCGCTGCTGGGACCGGGAGCAAGGATCGGCTACGCCGCCGACTGGTCGGAATATTTCGG
>JAGRMS010000287.1 GCA_020441135.1 Pseudooceanicola sp. | reverse complement strand
AGATCGTGTCGAAGGCGAGGCTGGACTTGCCCGACCCCGACAGGCCGGTGATCACCACCAGCTGGTCGCGGGGAATGTCGACGTCGATGTTCTTGAGGTTATGCTCGCGCGCGCCGCGCACCTCGATATGCTTGAGCTCGGCCATGATGCCCCCTGTCAACGCGAACTAGATAGGGTGCTGCGGGGGATTCTCCAACCGAAATATGTGAACGAAGGGTGAACTTTTCAGCCCACCGCCCACGAAAAAGGCCGCGCATCCCGGCGCGGCCTTTCGCGGAACCTTAGGTTGTCAGCAGGTTGTCAGCCGCGGCGGCGGCGGAACAGGGCCAGGGCGCCCAGCGCCCCGCCCAGCAACGACAGCCCCGCGGGGAGGGGAACCGGCGCAATCTCGGGCTCGTCGACCGGCACACTGTACAGGATCGGATCAGGCTGTCCGACCCGGAAGGCCCCCACGACGGAATTCGAGAAACTGGACCCCGAGGTGCCTTCCATGTTGAGGAACGCCCCCTGCGACCAGGCCACATTGGCATTGTTGTGGAAGAAGTTCTGTTTCGCCGAGCCGTTGAACGAGAACTCGAGCAGATACGTCTTGTCGACGTCCAGGGCGAGGTCGTCGAAGCTGAAATCGATCCAGGACAGCCCTTGGGTCGTGATCTGTTCCGACCCGCTGCGCAGCGCCTTGCCCCGGCTGAAAGAGCCGGTCAGCGACGAGATTTCATAAATCCCGAAGTTCAGCCACTTGCGTTTCAGATCCTGCATCACGCCGACCGAGGTGATGGTCTGCGTCGATGCGACCTGGAAGCCGATGCCCCGGCCGTCTTTCCAGCCGTCGTTGGAATTGGTGGTGAAGATCCGGCCGAGCGCGTCGTTGGTCGGCGTGAACTGGACCGTCGCGGCGGGGGCGGCAACCGCGCCGGCGACCACGAGGGCGGCGGCGAGCAGGGCAGGTTTGAACATGACAGGGCACCTTCTGTGCGAGACTTTGCAGCCGCGCTTAAACCCCGGGATCACGTTGAAATTGAGGCAAATCAGAAGCTATTCGGGGCGCTTCGAAATCGCTCTGTTTCCGGCCCCGCATCAATACCGGTTTCGCGCCCGCGCGGTCAGCCCATGCAGCAGGATGCCACCACCGAACAGCGCGACCCCGAACAGCAGGAATCCGTCGATCCCCGCCGCGCCGGTCAGGGCCACCAGCACCGGCGTGCCGCTGGTGGTGCCCACGTTGCCCATCTGCGCCAAGGCCCCGTTGGCCTGCGCCTGCGCCTGCGGGTCGGGGTTCAGCTGCGGTATGGCGGCAAAGCTCGCCCCCTGCACCAGCCCCAGCGCCGCCGCCAGCGCCAGGTAGGGGGGCGCCCCGCCCGGCATCGCCCAGAGCCAGAGCGCGGCCAGCAGCGACAGCGCAAAGCCCGTCATCACCACCCGCACCGCCGCCACCCGGCGCAGCAGCCAGACGCCCAGCGTCATCGAACTGGCGATCCCGGCCAACGGCATCAGCCCGATCACCCCGGCCCGCATCGCTTCGGGCAGGAACGGCGGCATCACCGTCAGGATGGCGACGAATGCCCCGGCATAGCAGACCCAGCCCAGCGCGGCGGCATTCTGGAACGGCGAGGCGTAGATGCGCGCGTGTTCGCCCGCCAGCGCGGCCAGCGAAAACGCCCCGCCAGGCCCGATCACGTCTCGCGGCAGCAGCGCACCGACCAGCACCGCCATCGCCGCCATGTAGGCTGCATGAGCGAGATACAAGGCCCCGACACCGTAGGCCGCCACCAGCGGCAGCCCCGCCCAGGTCAGCACGGCGAAGGCGACGCCGAAGAAGGTGCTCCAGAGCGACAGGGTCAGCCCCCGGTGCCGGGCCGTGCTCAGCTGCGCGATCAGGGTCGGGGCGGCGACGACGATCGCCAGGTGCGAGGCACCCTCGACCACGCGGCTCGCCAGGAACAGCGGCAGGGCGGGCATCGTCGCCTGGTAGGCCGAGACCAGCGCGCCGAGCCCCAGCGCCGCGATCAGCGACCGCCGCGGACCGAAGCGCGCGACGATCAGCCCGGCCGTCACGCCGAAGAGGATGCCGACGAAGCCGACAAGCGACACCGCGAACCCGATGGCCGCGCCGCCGCCGTAATATTCGCCCAGCATCGGAAACGTGACCGAGACCTTGCCGAACTGCGCCGCCGCGCCGAGGCCCGCGGCCCAGAGGCCGACAACCACTCCAAAGGCGGTCCGCTCCGGAATTCCCGACATTGCACAGTCTCCGTTCTCTTCGGAGCTGTCATACAGGGAGGGCACAGGCGCTGCACGCCCTGCGCACGCCCGGCGCCCCCTGTATTTTCACATGTGGATCACGCGGCCATAGGCGTCGAGCACCGACTCGTGCATCATCTCGGACAGGGTCGGGTGCGGGAAGACGGTGGCGATCAGGTCTTCTTCCGTCGTCTCGAGCTGCTTTCCCACGACGTAACCCTGGATCAGCTCCGTCACCTCGGCCCCGACCATATGCGCGCCCAGGAGTTCGCCTGTCTTGGCGTCGAAGATGGTTTTGATCATGCCCTCGGGTTCGCCCAGCGCGATGGCCTTGCCATTGCCGATGAAGGGGAACTTGCCGACCTTAATGTCGTATCCCTTCTCCTTCGCCTTCGCCTCGGTATAGCCGACCGAGGCGACCTGCGGCTGGCAGTAGGTGCAGCCCGCGATGCTTTCGGGCCGGACCGCATGGACGTGCTTGCCCGCGATGTGTTCGGCCACCATGACGCCCTCGTGCGACGCCTTGTGCGCCAGCCAGGGCGCGCCCGCGATGTCGCCGATGGCGTAGAGCCCCTCGACCCCGGTGCGGCAGTATTCGTCGACCACGACGTGGGTGCGGTCGATCTTCACCCCCAGCGCCTCGAGGCCCAGGTTCTCGACATTGCCGACGATGCCGACGGCGGAAATCACCGTGTCGAAGTCGTGCGTCTCGGTCTTGCCGCCGGTTTCGATATGCGCCGTCACCTTTCCCTTGGCGCGGTCGAGCTTCTTGACCGTCGCCTTCTCCATGATCTTCATGCCTTGTTTGACGAATTGCTTCTTCGCGAAGGCGCTGATCTCGGCATCTTCCACGGGCAGGATGCGGTCCATCACCTCGACCACCGTGGTGTCGGCGCCCAGGGTGTTGAAGAAGCTGGCAAATTCGATCCCGATGGCGCCCGAGCCGATGACCAGCAGCTTTTTCGGCA
>JAGRMS010000030.1 GCA_020441135.1 Pseudooceanicola sp. | reverse complement strand
CGCGTCGCTACATCGACTATCCCGAGGCCTTCGCCTACTGGAACCACTGGTCGAGCCTGGGGGCATTCCTGTCCTTCGCGTCCTTCGTCTTCTTCATCGGGATCGTCTTCTACACGCTGACGCGCGGTGCCCGCGTGACCGAGGCGAACCCCTGGAACGAATACGCGGACACGCTGGAGTGGACACTGCCCAGCCCGCCGCCCGAGCATACCTTCGAGATCCTTCCGAAGCAGAGCGACTGGGACAAGGGCCACGCGCACTAGGCGCCGGGCTAGACGAGACAAGGGGGCTCCGGCGCAGGCCGGGGCCCTTTTCCGTTAGGGAATGCGATGCCCTACAAATGGACACCTTCGGACAGCGGCCAGACGTTGACGCTCTGGCCGCACCAGTCGCTGCCACCACGCGGATTCGTGGTGTTCATCGGGGTGACAATCGCGATGCTGACGCTGCCCTTGCTGGCGCTCCTGGGGAGCGTGCTGCTCTGGGCGCTGTTGCCTTTCCTGGCGCTGGCGGTCTTCGGTGTCTGGTTCGCCATCCACCGCAACCGGCAGAGCGCACGGATTGTCGAAGTGCTGACGCTGGAGGGCAACGTGGCGCGGCTGACACGGACCGATCCGGGGGGGCAGGTGCGCGACTGGCAGTGCAACCGATATTGGGTGCGGGTGGTGCTGCACCCAAAAGGCGGCCCGGTGCCGAATTACGTGACGCTCAGCGGCAACGGGCGCGAGGTCGAGATCGGCGCGTTCCTGTCGGAAGACGAGCGGCTGGCGCTGCACGCGGAACTGCCGGGGAAGGTGCGCGGGGAACCGTAAGCGATTGTTAGCGTTTCTCCGGCAAGAACCCGCCTGCCAGGGAGACACGACATGACCCGACCGGATCACGCTATCGGACTGCTTGCCACCGTCGCCATCGCCGTCGCCGCCACCTGGTCGCTGGCCCTGCCCACCGACGACTTCCGCCTGCCGACGCGCCACCTGGCCGGGATCGGGGAAATCCCGCAGGGCGCGATCCTCGTGTTTGACAAGGACGGGCTCTTGCAGGAGGTCGTTACCGACCAGCGAACCGCAGCGATCGACGCCAGCAACACCGCCCTGCACGCGCTGCCGAACTGACCCATCGCCTTGACGGCGGGCGGCCCCCGTCGCACTTTGCGCCGACCTCGGAACCGGAGCAGACATGGCCGCCACCCCCCCGCCCTTTGCGCCGTTCGAGTGGATGATCGCCTGGCGCTATCTGCGGGCGCGGCGGGCCGAAGGCGGGGTCAGCGTGATGACGTGGATCAGCCTGATCGGTATCACGCTCGCCGTTTTTGCCCTGATCGCGACGCTGGCCGTCCGCTCCGGCTTCCGCTCCGAGTTCATCGGAACCGTGCTGGGCGCAAACGCTCACGTCACCGTTTACACCGCGGGCGAGATCAACCCGTTGGGCGGCGTGGACCGCACCCTTCCCGACTATGCCGAGATGGCCGACCGCCTGCGTGCCGTCCCCGGTGTCACCCGCGTCGCGCCGCTGGTGCGGGGGCAGGTGCTGGCGACCTTCCGGGGGCAGAGCAGCGGGGTCGAGGTGTTCGGGATCGCGCCCGAGGATCTGCGCAGCCTGCCCGGCATCGCGGCGGCCGAGGACTCGGCCGGGTCGCTGGACGATTTCCCGAACGGCATCGCGCTCGGCTCGGGCGTCGCCCGCGCGCTGGGGGTGACGGTGGGCGACCGGATCAAGCTGACCTCGCCCGAGGGGATCAAGACGCCGATGGGAACCAGCCCGCGCGTCAACGCCTATGACGTGGTCTATGTCTTCACCGCCGGGCGCTATGACATCGACCGCACGCGCGTCTACATGCCCTTTGCCGAGGCGCAGTCCTATTTCAACCGCGAAGGTGTTGCGGACGAGCTGGAGGTGATGCTGGCCGACCCGGAAAACCCGGAAAAGCTGACCCTGCCGCTGCTGCGGGCCGCCGGGGAAAAGGCCCTGCTCTGGACCTGGAAGGACAGCCAGGGCGGCTTCCTGCGCGCGCTGGAGGTCGAGGACAACGTGATGTTCGTCATCCTGTCTATCCTCGTGCTGATCGCCACCATGAACATCGTCTCGGGGCTGATCATGCTGGTCAAGAACAAGGGGCGCGACATCGGCATCCTGCGCACCATCGGGCTGTCCGAGGGGTCGATCCTGCGGGTGTTCTTCATCTGCGGGGCGTTCACCGGGATCATCGGCACGGCCTGCGGCGTGGTGCTGGGGTGCCTCTTCGCGCTGTACATCGACCCGATCTTTTCCTTCGTGAATTACGCCATGGGCGGCGGTGTCTGGGATCCGTCGATCCGGGGGATCTATGCCCTGCCGGCAGAGCTGCACTTGGCGGACGTGATGAAAGCGGTGATCCTGTCGCTGGGCCTCTCCTTCGTCGTCACGATCTTTCCTGCCCGCCGCGCCGCGCGGCTGAACCCGGTCGAGGCGCTGCGTTATGAGTGAGGCCGCGCTGCGCCTTGGCGGCGTGACCAAGACCTACAACGCGGGCAAGCCCGGCGAGGTGCGGGTGTTGCAGGGCATCGACCTGGCGGTGGCTCCGGGCGAGGTCGTCGCCCTGGTTGCGCCCTCGGGCGCGGGCAAGTCGACGCTGCTGCACATCGCGGGGCTTCTGGACACGCCTGACAGCGGGGTTGTCGCCATCGGCGGGCAGGACATGACCGGCCAGGCCGAGACGCGGCGCACCGCCGTGCGGCGGCAGGAGGTGGGGTTCGTCTACCAGTTCCACCACTTGCTGCCCGAGTTCAGCGCGGCCGAGAACGTGATCCTGCCGCAACTGGCGAACGGGGTGTCGCGCAGCGAAGCCGAGCGGCGGGCGATGGAGCTGCTGGGGCTGGTCGGCGTCGCGCCGCGCGCCGCGCACCGCCCCGCCGCGCTGTCCGGGGGCGAACAGCAGCGCGTCGCTTTCTGCCGGGCGATGGCAAACGCGCCCCGCCTGCTGCTGGCTGACGAGCCGACGGGCAACCTGGATCCCGACACCGCCGAGAACGTCTTCGCGGCGCTGATGACGTTGGTGCGGACCACGGGAATGGCCGCGCTGATCGCGACGCACAACCTGGAGCTTGCGGCGCGGATGGATCGCGTGCTGCACCTGAATGCGGGGCAGCTGGAGCCATGACCCACGTCAGCCTTGACGATCTCGCCCATGCCACCCGCGCCGCGCTGATGGGCCACGGCGCGGCGGAATGGGTGGCGGATCAGGTCACGAAGGCCGTGGTCGAGGCCGAGGCGACCGGCAACCGAATCTGCGGGCTGGCTTACCTGGAAAGCTACTGCCTGCAGCTGCAATCCGGCCGCGTCAATGGCCATGCCGAACCGAAGGTGACGCATCCGCGACCCGGGCTTGTCGCGGTTGACGCCGGTTTCGGCTTTGCCCAACCCGCCTTTGCGCGGGGCCTGCCCGAGGCGATCGAGGCCGCGCGCGCCAATGGCATCGCCGCGCTGCTGCTCGCCCATGCCCATACGGCCACCGCGCTGGGCTTCTTCACCGGCCAGATCGCCCGCGCCGGGATGCTGGGGCTTGGGTTCACCAATGCCACGCCGCGAGTCGCGCCGCCGGGCGGGCGGGTGCCAGTGATCGGCACCAACCCGGTTTCCTTTGCCGTGCCGGACGGGCGGGGTGGGGTGGCGATGCTGTTCGACCAGTCCACCACCACGGTGGCGCTGGGGACCGTCATGGCCGCGCGCGATGCGGGGCAGCCGATCCCGGAGGGTTGGGCGCGTGACGCGCAGGGCCAGACGACAACCGATCCCGCGGCGGCGCTGGCGGATGGATCGCTGGCCAGCGCGGGGGGCTACAAGGGCTGGGGATTGGGCCTGATGGCCGAGATCATGGCCGCCGGGCTGACCGGCAGCCGACTTTCACGGGACATCAAGCCCCTGATGGCGGCAGAGGGCGATCCGCATGACATCGGGCTGACCTGCCTGCTGATCGACCCCGCCGCTGCCCCGGAGTTCCCGGAGCGATTGTCCGGTCTTGCCGGGGCCATCGCCGACGACGAAGGCGGACGGATGCCAGGCCAGCACCGCCGTCTGTCGGACCCGGTGGAGGTGCCGGACACACTCTGGGCAAAGGTGCTGGTGCTGGCCGGTCAGGCCGCGCGACCCTCGCCCATGTAGAGCTTCTGCATGTCCACGAAGGGCCCGTCGGTCAGCCGCTTGTGGATCTTCGCCCAGCCCGCCGCGTTCCCGGCGATCTCGTCGTACAGCTCGCGTGCGACGGTGAACTGCTGGCCCGGCGTCTCGCTGACCGTCTCGATCCAGGCGAACTCCAGCCCGCCGTCGCCGCCGCCGATCAGGCGCAGTTCGGTTCCCGGGGACAGCGGAACCTCGGGCAGGCGGCGAAGCAGGTCCATCTTCATCATCTCGACGGTGATGTCGTCCAGTCCCATGCCGTCGATCAGCAGCTTTTCCTTGACCGCAGGCCAGCCGAAGGTAACGCGCGGCTTCAGATCCTGCCCGATTGCCCGCGCTGCCGCCGGGGCCTTTTCGCCGTAGGAGACGTCGAAGACCCCCATGGCGCGGTCCTCCACCTCGATATACTCGGGCATCTCGCGGCCGGGCATGGCGGCGATCCACTGGCCCTTGGCGACCTCGAGGTAGTTGAACAGCGGCTCCAGCCGGAAGCCGTGGCCGCATTCGGCGCAGGTCATCAACTGAAAGCTGTCGTCGAGAATCGCCGCCCGCAGGTCGGGGCGGCGGTCGGCGTTGACGCTGCCCACGGCGGCGATGTTCTGGGTTGCTCCGCAGTTGGGGCACAGAGCGTTCATCTGGGAAAACAGGGACACGGGGGCCGACTCCTCTCAAAGATCCTTGATCCAGCCGTAGGCCGGGTGGCTGCTCTTCATCTTGCCGCTGTGATATGCTGCATAGAGTTCGGCGAACCATTCGCCCGGCGCGCGGAACTGGTATCCGCTGACGCCTTTGCTGCGCTGGTCGATGGGATAGCTCGTCCAGGTGCCGTCATAGCTTTCCTGATAGACGATCCCGTCGATCTCGGCGGCCTTGGCGGCGCTGGCGGTCTGCCAGGGGTTCTTGCCGCTGCGGATGCGGTCGACCCAGACCTTGACGCCGGCGCGGCGGCGTTCCCACTCCTCGGGTTCGCAGCCCTTAGGCTCGGGCACTGCCGCATTGCTGTCGCCGCTCATGATCGCGGCGACATAGCCTTCGTCGAAGTCCAGCTTGCCCGCGATGGCCTTTGCCGCGGGCAGGACATTGCCGCCGTATTCCTCCCACCCGGCGAGACCCTTGCCGTTGCGATCCATGTAGCTGGCCCTGTCGTCCACCGCGTGGCCGACCTCGTGCAGGGTATTCCAGGCGAAGAAGGTCATTTCCTCGCCCGGATCGAGTTCGCAGCCCGGTTCGATGGATTCCAGCTCGTGCGGTTGCGCCAGCCCGTAATAGCCGCTGTCGCTGGCGTTGCCTTCGCGCATGCTGACTTCCTTGCGACCGCCGTTGTAGGCCGATCCGCTGGCCGGGCCTTCGTTGGTCGAGAAGACGATCATCGAATCGTTGTCGAGCGTCGCGCTTTCCGGCAGCTCGTCCATGACCTCGTAGAACCGCTTGATGTTCGGGCCCTTCTTGCCGAGGTCGGACGAGATGTTGGCCGCCCGCAGCTGGTCGCGCTTGTTGTCCTGCTGTGTCCGGTTGGCGTTGGGGTTCAGCTTGAGCCATTCCTTGAAATCGTCTTCGTGGCTCTTGTCCTTGAAGATGTTCAGTTTGCAGCCATAGCGCGCCTCGAAGGCCGCGTGAAGGACGGTGCGCTGGGCGGCGGAGTCCAACCCGTTGACGATGGCGTCAAAACGCTTCTTGCCGTCGGGGCCGTCAAGGATCGCCTTGATCTCGTTCGCGCCTGGCACGGCGCCCCGGCTCATCTTGGCGGACATCAACGCGTCGAGCTGTTCTGCCCGTGCCGTCTCGATCAGCCGCATCGCGCGTTCGTGGTCGCGCGCCTCGGACGCGCCGTCGGCGGTCTCAAGGTTGGCCTTCACCGCCTTGATCTGGTCGCCGATGGCATAACGGCCGTCGTCGCGCTCCATCGTCAGCAAGTCGTTCGACACCTTGTCGCGCAACGGCAGGTATTTCTTGCGGGCGTCGGCGATGGCACGCAGGCGATGGAACTCGGCCATGACCTCTTCGATGGCGGTCTGTGCCGCGCCACGTTTGCCCGGGTCGCCCCGCAGCGACAGTATGGTCTGGTCCACCTTGTCGCGCTGCGCCTCCATATCCGCCTTGACGAAACCTGCCGCCGTGTGCCCGGACAGGAAATCGGCAATGTGCTGGCGCGCATAGTCGGACGACGCGACGATCTGGGTGTAATAACCGACGTTGACGCGGCCCCGGGCGCAGGCGTCCATCGCCTCGACCACCTTGTTCTTGGCGGTGTCGTCGGTCAGGCCATCGTCCAGCGCCTTTTCCGCTGCCTTGATCGCATTTTCGGCGGCCATGACATCGGCGACGACATAAAGCGACTCGGGCAGGGCGCGCAGGTCCAAGACGTGAGTCCTGGCCTTGGCAAGCGCGTCGCGGAGGCCCTGCGTGTCGGTCCCGGCAAGCGTCTTGACCTCTGCATTCAGTTTGCCGTACTCGTCATGCTTGCCGGCGGCGTCGATGGCCGTCTGACAGTCGGCCTTGATCTCGGTGAACATGGTCTCGGCGGTCGGGAAGACGCCTGCGTTGAACTGCGCGATGGCGTTCTTGTGCTTGCCGTCCAGCCGGGCCACCAGCGGCTCGATGGCGGACTTGTTCGGCAGCTTGCCGACGTCGGCCAGCGCCTGGCCAGCCTCGTCGCGGACGGCCTTGCAATCTTCCATCGCGGCGATCGAAGGCACGATCAGCAGGGCGGTGGCGATGACCTTGTCCATCCAGGTTTTGGCGGTCTTGAAATTCCGCTCGGTCTCGGCCTGTTGGGCCTTCTGGAACTCGGTGTCCATCCGCTCGACCAGCGCCTCGATGGCCGCGATGTTGACCGTATTGCGCTTGTGGATGTCCTTGTAGTCCAGTTCGCCCTGGGTCTTGGTCGGCTCCCAATCGGCAAAATCCTTGCGAATGTAGTAGCCCTTCGCCAGTACCGAGACGGCATCCCCGACATAGGATTTCGCCGCCTTGTAGGCGCGGGCGGTCATCAGCTTCTCGATCTCCTTCTCCATCTCCTGCACCCGGGCGAGTTCGGCGGCGCAGGCCGGGAAGCCGGTGATGAACTTGTACTGATCGGTGATCTTGGACTTGATGGCCGCCTTGGCGGCGATGTAGTCCGCCGCGATGGTGCGATAGCCTGCGTCGAGGTCCGCGCCTTCCTTGGCCTTGGCCTCGGCCTTGGCAAAGTCGCGCGCGGACATCTCGTCGGTGATTGCCTTCTGGATCGCCTTCAGGCGCTTGATTTCCTCGTCGACGCCGTCCTTGCGGGTCGGGTCTTCGAGGAAAGTGACAAGCGTGTCGATCTTGGTGCGGTTCGGTTTCAACCGTGCATAGGCGGCAGCGTTCAACTCGGCCTTGCGGATCAGCGCCAGCGCCGCCGTCAGCTTGGCGTCGGCGCCCTTGAAGTCGAGCGTCGGGGTCTTGGCCAGCGTTTCGGCCTCGGTGATCGCAGTGCCGATGTCGTCCATCTCGGGCTTGATGGAGTCGTCAGTGTTCTTGCCGGGCAGCGTGCCGGTATGGGCTGCCTTCACCAGCGCCAGTCGCGCGTCGAACCCGCGTTTCAGCGCGATGTCCTCGAACACGGCCTCGGCCTCGGCCTGTGCCGCCTTGATGTCTTCGGCGGCCTTGGCGAAATCGGTTTGCGTCTTGGCGGTGGTCGCCTTTTGCAGGATGGCGCCCAGCTTTGTCGCGAAGGTACCGTCGTCCTTGGACAGAACCGTGCCATGCACGGCCTGGAAGGCGGTAAAGGCCTTTTCGACGCCCGGCCCGTCGCTGACCCCGTCATAGGCCGTGTCGTCCCCGGCAGAAGCCACGTCGGTGGCATCGGTGATCAGCTTGTCGGCGAGGCTGGCCTGCTGCTCCGCGGCGGCGATGGTGGTCAGACCGCCCTGCCAGTTCTTTGCCGTCACGGCGGTGTCGGTGGCGCTCGCCACCAGTTCGGCGATGCGGGCAATCGCCTCTTCCGCCTTGTCGGCGTTGGGCTTCTTGCGCAGCTCGACGATCTTGTCGTTCAGTGCCTTCTTGCGGCGGATGAAGTCCTTGGCCAGCCCGGCCAGGTTCAGCGCGTCGGTCTGGAGCGTGCCCTTTGTGGCGTCCAGCACGGTGGCGGCGAAGGCCCAGTCGTTGTTCTTTGCCTTGTCCCGCGCAAAGGCCTCGTCCGCCTGCAGTCGCAGGTAATATTCCTCGACGGCAATTCTACCGTTGTCGCCGTCAAGGTCGGCAATCGCCTTCAGGCGTTCCTTGAATGCCTTCAGCGACGCAAGATAGGTCTCGGCATCCTTGACTTGCGCCTGAAGGCTGGAGGTCGCTCCGTAGAAGGAAGACATGTTCTTCATCGACGACGGCAGGTCGCCGTCCACCGCGCAGGCGTTGGCGGTCCAGTAATCCCGCGCGCGCTTGATCGCGTCGCCGAGGGTCTTCTTAATCGCAGAGTCGTTGATCGCTGCGACCTTTGTCTCGCAGCCTGTCAGGCGATTGCCGTAGTCGGTGTAACGGGCGGTGTAATCCTTTGACAGCTTGGTCAGCCAGTTCGCCTTTTCGACTGCCGCCGGCACCTTGTCGAGGTTGCTCATGATCTGGCGATAGTCGTCGTTGGCAATGCCCTTGTTGGCCTCCCTCACGAGCGTACGGGCCTCTGCAATCGCCGTTTTGGGTTGGGTGTGCGCGAGCGTGTTCGGGTCCGTCAGAGTCGCCAGCATGTCCTTGCGCTGTTGCAGCACCTGCTTGTATTTCGCGCGGTCGTCGGCCCTGGTGATCGCTGCCTCGGTCCGCGCGCCAAGCGGTGCAAGCTGCTGGATCGCCCCGGCAAAATCCCAGGTCGGCAGTTTGCCCTTGGCGCCGTTGAACTCCAGGTCGATTGCGGTCACTTCGGGCGCGACCTTGGAATCGTTGCGGCCCGGGTGGCGTTTCAGCGTGTCGTATTTGGGCTGGAAGGTGGCCAGGTCCGTCTTCCACTGGGCGTATTCGGCCAAAGGCGTTTTCGCCGCGCTGTCCAGCTCGTTCAGCTTGGCAACCGCTTCCTCGGCCGCCTTCTTCACCGTATCGGCATGCGTCTTGATCGCCAGTGCCTCGGCCGCCAGATCGCCGCCTGTCTTGGAGGTATCCGCCTTGGGCGCGCCGTCGATCAGCTGCTTTGCTTCGGTCAGCATCTGGGTCAGAGCGGCGGGCACCGAATTGTCGAAGGCGGTCTTGAGGTCGGCGTCGGTCTTTGCGCGCCGCGCCTCGGCAGCCAGCAGGTCGGCCAGTGCCATGGCCTGCGCCGTCTTCGCCTCCATCACTGCCCTCGCGTCATCCTTGATGCCCGAGAGATCCTGCCCCGGCGCGGGCTTCGCGTTGGCGATCACGCCTGCCAGCTTGTCGAGCGCCGCCATCGCCGATTTCATCCGGTCCGGGTTCAGCGCCCGCATCCCGCTTTCGGCCTGGTCGTTGCCGTAGGTCCAGAGCATCGAGATCTCGTCGTGCTTGTCGAGCCGCGTGCCGGTCAGGGCGGTTTCGACCATCGGCTGCACCAGCGCCAGCTTGCCGCGCAGCTCGGCCACCAGCTTCTGACTGTCCACCGCCTGGTTGACCGAGACCAGGTGAATATGCCCGCCTTCGAAGTCGGGCGAGTCGCCCTTGACGACGATATCCTCTGCGACGGTCAGCTCCAGCTTCAGCCGCTTGGCCACGTCCTTGTCGGCAAGCGCGTCGATTCTGCCTTCGACCCATTCGCGCTCGACGTTGAAGCGGGCGAACTCGACCTCGTACTGCGCACGCAGTTTCTTGGCCTTCGAACGGCCAAAGAACTTCGGAATCCCGACATACTCCTCGAGGAAGGCAACTTGTTTGGGGGTCAGGTCCGCACCGGGCATGGCTGTTCTCTCGCCGAATGAGCAATGGAAATGCCACAACTTAGACATGAGCGCCGGTGGGCGTCCAGCACATCCATCTCGCTCGCGCGCGCCGACTTGTGCGCCGACCGCAGCCAGGCGCCCCTTGTCAGACCTCGCGGGCGCCGACGATCAGCCGGGCATCGGGCGTCACGAAATACAGCTGCGCTGGTGGCGTCACAGGCATCACCCGCCCGCCTGCCACCACGCCGGTCAGCTGACCGCGATAGATCGTGCCCGATCCCGCGCCATCGACAATAACCGTCTGGTCCACGACATAGCGGATGGTGTCGGCATGGCTGCAGCGCATCGCATCGACATTGACCAGCGCCGCCGCCATGCCTGGCGTGCGTCCCTCTTCCATCAGGCTCAGCGCCAGGCCGACGTCGGCCTGCGTGTTGCAGAACAGGCCGCGAATCCCCTCGGCCCGCGCGCCTGCCGCAACGCCGATCCCGGCCACCAACACCACTGCCGGAAAGATCAGGCGGTTGTTCCGCCGCGTCGTTGTCATTGGTCTACCCTTTCTGCCCGAGCGCCTCCCGCGACCAAGAATGAGCGCCCGAGGTCAACAGATCACCAACAGGGGCGGCCGATTGATCGACAATTTGGTCAAATGTTCGCGCCGCGCCCAAGTTGCAGGCACCCGTGCCGTCGGCACGGCATCCGGCAAAACCCGCGCATCCGTCAGGGATTGCTTGCAAAAGCGGTGGGGTTTCCGTCAAATCGGGGTGTGGGTCATTTCGGAGGAAACGGGCAGATGGCAGGGAAATTCGAACTCTACAAGGACAAGGGCGGCGAGTTCCGCTTTCGTCTGAAGGCCGGGAATGGCGAAATCATCCTCGCCAGCGAAGGCTACAAGCGGAAGTCGAGCGCGACGAACGGGATCGAGTCCGTGCGCAAGAACGCTGCAATCGAAACGCGGTTCGAGAAGAAGGACAGCAAGTCGGGCAAGCCGATGTTCAACCTCAAGGCGTCGAACGGGCAGGTGATCGGCACCAGCGAGACCTATTCCAGCGAATCCTCGCGCGACAACGGCATCGCCTCGGTGATGAAGAACGCGCCCGAGGCGAAGGTGGAAGACCAGACCGCCTGACGGCACGCGCCGCAGCAGAAAGGACGGCAAGGCCGCGCCATGGCGCGTCTGCTCGAATTAATGTTGGCCAATGGTGCGACGCCTGCCGACCTTGGCAGCCAGCGGATCGGCCGGGGCGAGGTGCTGATCCGGCAGGGCGATGCGTCGGACGACATCTATTTCGTGCTGGCAGGGCGCTTCCAGGTCGAGCGCGACAGCCGCCTGCTGGGGCATGTCGAGCCGGGCAGCGTCGTCGGTGACATCGGGTTCTTCACCGGGGCGGCGCGCACGGCCTCGGTTGTGGCCTTCCGCGACAGCCTTGTGCTGCGGCTGTCCCGCGACGACTACCAGCGGCTTTGCGACAGCAGGCCGGGCTTGCGCGATGCGATCATCACCGAGCTGGCGACGCGCTTTTCCGACCGCCTCGCTTCGCCCGATCCTGCAAAGGCTGATCGCACGCGCCCGCGCGCGCTGGCGCTGATCGGCGCAGGCGACCGGCCCATTCCGGCCCGCATCGCGCAGAGGCTGGCGGCGGGGTTGTCCGCGCTGTTGCCCGCGCAGGCGGTATCGCGTGCGGACTTTCGCGCGGCCACCCGTGCCGCGCTGGACAGCTTCGACGCGGCGGATTGGTTCAGCCGGACCGAGCGCGCGGCGCGGATCACACTCTACCTGCCCGAACCCGGCGACGACGACTGGCAACGCGCCATCGTGCGCCAGTCCGACCAGTTGCTGATCGTCGGCGAGGCCGGGCCGCCGCCGCCGTTGTCGCCCATCGAGTCCTTCGCGTTCTCGCAGCTTGGTCCCGATCTGCGGCGGCTGGTGCTGCTGCACCCGCGCCGCGCGGAGACTGTCAGCGGCACTGCCGACTGGCTGCGCGTGCGCAGAGTCGCGATCCACCATCACGTCGCCCTGCGCGGCAACAGCGATCTGAGCAGGCTGGCACGTTTCCTGTCCGGGCAGGCGGTTGGCCTCGTCCTGTCTGGCGGCGGCGCCTATGGGCTGGCGCATATCGGCATCCGCGAGGCGCTGGCGGCAGAGGGGATCGGGTTCGATATCCTCGGCGGCACCAGCGTCGGCAGCGCGATGGCGGCGGCTTTTGCGCTGGGGCTGGGGGGCGAGGAACTGACGGCGCGGGTGGCGGACATCTTTGTCGCAAGCCGCGCACTGCGCCGAGTGACGCTCCCGCGCTATGCACTGCTGGACCACCGTGTTTTTGACGACCGGCTGGCGCACCACTTCGGCGAGACCGACATTGCCGACATGTGGCGGCCCTTCTTTGCGGTCGCCGCGAATCTGGCCACAGATCGTGAAGAGGTAATCCGCAGCGGCCCTTTGTGGCAGGCGATCCGCGCGTCGAGCGCCTTGCCGGGAATCTTGCCGCCCTTCATTCACCGGAATGGCAACCTGGTGGTGGATGGCGGCATCCTCGACAACCTGCCGGTGCGGGCGATGCGCGAGATCAAGGCAGGGCCGAACGTCGTCGTGTCGCTGGCCCGGGCGCGCGCGGCGGAGGAAGGCTGGAACTACGCCCGCATCCCCTCGCGCCTCGGGCTGTTCCTCGACCTGCTGCGGCCTCGGCGGTGGCGCGGGTCGGCGCCGGTGCCGGGCGCGATCGAGACGATCATGCGCGCGATGACCGCCGGACAGACGGCGCTGCATGGCACGCTCGACCCGCAGGACTGGCTGCTGACGCCGCCGCTGCCGCCCGGTCTGGGGTTCATGAACTGGAAAGACGCGCCGACATTGATCGCACCGGCGGCAGCCTATGCGCGGGCACGCTATGCCAACCTGGCCACCGCCAATCCGGCGCTGCACGAGGCCCTGCGTGCCGCCGGGCCGTTGCGCCGGGGGTCATGACAGCATTTCGAGGGCGGGCTGTAGGGTTACGAGGACGGGTGTGTCGACGGAACGCTTGAAGATGCGGCGCAGCGCCATCGGCTGCGCGCCTGCTCCCTTCAGCGCCTCGATGGGTTTCGGCCGCATCAGCCGCCGCTCCAGATCGATCTGCGGCACCGCGCCGGGTTCCCAACGAAGGGCCGCGGAAGGCGTCGTATCTGTCGGCGTCCGCGAAAACCGCCAGTTTTTGTTGCCGCGTTCGTTTCACCGTATGTTCACAATATTTTGCTGGTAGCCGATGGGACAATGACAAGGCGGACCACGGAAAATCCGCCCCGCCGATGTGATCTTGGCCAAGACGTCCCGTCGCGTTGGTGTTGCGCCCCGGCGCCGCTCTGTCCTACACAGGCCACAAGCAGAAGAGGAGTGCGCAGATGCGCCGTGTCGTGGTTACTGGCCTCGGAATCGTGTCGTCCATCGGAAACAACCGGGACGAGGTGGTTGCCGCCCTGAAGGCGGGGACCAGCGGAATCGTCGCCTCGGAGGAGATGGCCGAGCATGGGTTCCGCAGCCGGGTCGCGGGCACGCTCAAGCTGGACGTTGCCGGGCAGATCGACAAGCGGACGTTGCGGTTCATGGGGCCCGGTGCGGCCTATGCCCATATCGCGATGACCGAGGCGATCCGGGACGCCGGGCTGGAGGAGAGCGATATCGTCAACCCGCGCACCGGGCTGGTGGCCGGATCGGGGGGGCCGTCGACCAGTGCGATGTTCGCGGCGCATCAGTCGGTGCTGTCCAGCGGCGCGACCAAGCGGATCGGTCCGTTCGCCGTTCCCAAGTGCATGTCGTCCACGATCAGTGCGAACCTGTCGACGGCCTTCAAGATAAAGGGGATCAACTACTCGATCACCTCGGCCTGCTCAACCTCGCTGCACTGCATCGGTAACGCGGCCGAGCAGATCATGCTGGGCAAGCAGGACGTGATGTTCGCGGGCGGGGGCGAGGAACTGGACTGGACGCTCTCATGCCTGTTCGACGCGATGGGAGCGATGTCGTCGAAATACAACGATACGCCCGAGCGCGCCTCGCGCGCCTTCGATGCGGGGCGGGACGGCTTCGTGATTTCCGGCGGCGGCGGGATCGTCGTGCTCGAGGAACTGGAACACGCGAAGGCCCGTGGCGCGAAGATCTATGCCGAAGTGACGGGCTACGCCGCCACCAGCGACGGGCACGACATGGTGGCCCCGTCCGGCGAGGGCGGCGAGCGCGCGATGCGGCTGGCGCTGGCGACCCTGCCCGAAGGACGGAAGGTCGGCTATATCAACGCCCACGGCACCTCGACCCCGGTGGGCGACGTGGGCGAGGTTCAGGCGGTGCGCCGTGTCTTCGGCGAAGGCAGCACGCCGCCGATCAGCTCGACCAAGTCGATGACCGGCCACGCGCAGGGCGCGGCGGGGGCGCTGGAGGCCATCTTCTGCCTGCTGATGCTGGAGGGCGATTTCATCACGCGGTCTATCAACGTCGAGACGCTGGACCCGGCGCTGAAGCCGGAAGAGATTGCGACGGCGTTCGTCGCCAATGCGGGGCTGGACAGCGTGATGACCAACTCCTTCGGCTTCGGCGGCACCAACGGGTCGATGATCCTGTCCAGATACAACGGGTAAGCCATGAACGATTCTCTGAAAGGCAAGCGCGGGCTTGTCATGGGGGTGGCCAACGACCGCTCGATCGCCTGGGGCATCGCCAAGGCGCTGCACGAGGCGGGGGCCGAACTGGCGTTCACCTTTCAGGGCGAGGCTTTCGGGTCGCGGTTGAAACCGCTGGCCGAAAGCGTCGGGTCGGATTTCATGGTGGACGTGGACGTGACCGACGACGCCTCGCTCGACCGCGCCTTCGATGGTCTGTCGGAACGCTGGCCGACCATCGACTTCGTGATCCACGCCATCGCTTTTTCCGACAAGGCCGAGCTGACCGGGCGGTTCCTGAACACCTCGCGGTCGAACTTCAAGAATTCGATGGATATCTCGGCCTACAGCTTCATCGAGGTAGCGCGGCGGGCCTATCCGTTGATGAAAGCGAACGGCGGCACGCTGATCACGCTGACCTATCAGGGCTCGCAGCGCGTCGTGCCGAATTACAACGTGATGGGCGTCGCCAAGGCGGCGCTGGAAGCGGCGACGCGCTATCTGGCGAACGACCTCGGCCCAGACAAGATTCGCGTCAATGCCATCAGCCCGGGACCGATGAAGACGTTGGCGGGGGCCGCCATCGGCGGGGCCCGCAAGACCTACAAGTTCACCGACCAGAACGCGCCCTTGCGCAGCAACGCGACGCTCGAGGCAGTCGGGGGAACGGCGGTCTACCTGGTTTCGGACGCAGGCAAGTTCACGACCGGAGAGATCATCCGGGTCGACGGCGGTTTCCACGTCCTCGGGATGCCGCAGCCGGATTTCATCTGACGGGCGCGAGATTTCCCCGGCGCCGCCCAACGGCGGCCACAGTCGGTTGCGAATTTCGCGGGCATGAGCGACCTTGACACCTCGATCCGCAAGAACATGCCCAGCCGCAAGCGCGCGACCTTCCGTTGCATATTGCGGCTGGGGTTCGTCGCCTCTTTCGTGCTGATGGCGAGCGGGCTTCTGGGCCATCCGCAGCTTGCGGCGCAGGCTCGCTACGATCTGGCGGCACTGGATGGGCAGATGGCGGGTTACTTGACCGGCCAACGCTGACAGCCGTCTTTCGTTGCCCGTCGCCCTGTGCAACTCTCCCCCCGGAACGGGAGAGAGAGTCATGGCCATCACCACATGCGTTTTCGACGCCTACGGCACGCTGTTCGACGTCACGGCGGCGGCGCGGCTTGCGGCAGAAGAGCCCGCGTTCGCGGCACTGAAGGCCACCTGGCCGCAGGTGGCGCGCGACTGGCGTCAGAAGCAGCTCAATTATTCGTGGCTCCGCGCCGTCACGGGTGCGCATACCGGGTTCTGGCAAGTCACCCAGGACGGGCTGGACTGGGCGCTCGAGGCGAACGGGCTGGCTGGGGACGCCGCGTTGCGCAAGCGCCTGCTGGACCTCTACTGGGAACTGAAAGCCTTCCCCGAGGTGCCCGCGATGCTGAAGGCGCTGAAGGACGGCGGGTTGTCCACCGCGATCCTGTCGAACGGTTCACCCGACATGCTGCACGGGGCGGTATCGTCCGCCGGGATCGGCGATGTGCTGGATGACGTTCTGTCGGTGGAAAGCGTCGGCGTCTTCAAACCGGCGCGCGTGGTTTACGACCTTGTCGGTCAGCGATTCGGCTGCGCTCCGGGCGAGGTTCTGTTCGTGTCCTCCAACGGCTGGGACGCGGCGGCAGGGGCCGGATACGGCTTTGTCACCGCCTGGGTGAACCGGGTGGGCGAACCGGCGGACCGGCTGCCGTGGAAACCGGACCGGGTATTGAAGAACCTGACAGGCATCCCGGCTGAGGCGGGGCTTTGATGAAGGCCAGCCTGTGGACAGCGGTTGCAACCCCGCCAGTTCGCAGGCATCTGGCGATCCAACCCATTTCGGAGAGAACATGACTTCAATCGCGATGATCGAAGCCGCCGCCGGGCGGCTCAAGGGCCACGCGCGGCGGACGCCTCTGCTGTCGTCGCCGTTCCTGGACGAGATCGCCGGGAAGCGGGTGCTGGTCAAGCCCGAGTGCCTTCAGGTCACGGGCAGCTTCAAGTTCCGCGGCGGCTGGTCGGCGGTCTCGGCGCTTTCGCCTGCGGTGCGGGCGCGGGGCGTGATCGCCTTTTCCAGCGGCAACCACGCGCAGGGGGTTGCAGCGGCGGCGAAAGGGCATGGGGTGGCCTCGGTCATCATCATGCCGTCCGACGCGCCTGCCCTGAAGATTGCCAATACGCGGGCGCTGGGGGCGGAGGTGGTCCTTTACGACCGCTCAGGCGAAGACCGCGATGCGCTGGGCGCGAAGCTTTCCGCTGAACGCGGGCTGACCCTGATCAAGCCCTTCGACGAGCCGCAGGTGATCGCGGGGCAGGGCACGACCGGGCTGGAGATCGCCGAACAGGCAATGGACATCGGCGTGGCCGAGGCCGACGTGCTGGTCTGCTGCGGCGGCGGCGGCCTGACCTCGGGAATCGCGCTGGCGCTGGAGGCCAAGGCGCCTGGGCTGCGGGCCCGGCCGGTCGAGCCCGAGGGTTTCGACGACGTGGCGCGGTCGCTGGCCAGCGGCACGATCCAGCGCAATGCGCGGCTTTCGGGATCGCTTTGCGATGCGATCATCACGCCGCAGCCCGGAAACATCACCTTTCCGATCCTGAACCGGCTTTGCGGCCCGGGCTTGGCCGTCAGCGAGGACGAGGCGCTGCGGGCAATGGCCTTGGCCTTCCTGCGCCTGAAGATCGTGCTGGAACCGGGCGGAGCGGTTGCGCTGGCGGCGGCGCTTTTTCATCCCGCGGCGGTCGAGGGGGATGCGGTGATCGCCGTCGCCTCGGGCGGGAACGTCGATGCCGAGGTCTTCAGGATGGCGCTGGAACGATTCGCTTAGAGCGGGTCACGTTCGGATGAATTCGCATCCTCTGCCGACACCGCGGCCGAGGACGACTGTGCGCGACATGTTCTAGGCCCCGGTCAGGCGGCGCAGCTTGGCGACGGCCCGGTCGAAGCCTTCCTGGTAGCCGATCGGTTCGAAGAATCGCCCCTTGGAGTCGAACAGCAGCACGCTGGCGGAATGGTCCATCGTGTAATTGCCCTCGCCCGTCGGCACCTTGCGCGCCAGCACGCGGAACGCCTTGATCGCCTTGGCGATTTCCGCGGGCGGGCCGGAGACCCCGGTGACGCCCGGCGCCCAGGAGACATACTCGCGCAGCGTGTCCACCGTGTCGCGTTCCGGATCCACCGTCACGAAGAACACCCGGAGCCGGTGATCGGGCCCCAATTCCTCTTGCCAGGTCGCAATGTCGCCAAGCGTTGTCGGGCAGACCTCGGGGCAATGCGTGAAGCCGAAGAATACGGCGGAAGGGCTGCCCTTCAGAGTGTCCTCGGTGAAAACCTCGCCGCTCGTCGTCTCGAGGCGGTAGTCGCCCGGCCCGATGGTCTGCGCGAGACTGGTGTTCAGGGTCGGTTGCAGGAAACGGACCCAGGCAAAGGCGGCCAGCGCCGCGAGCGCCAGGGACCAGAGCACGATGCGGAGCGTTGTCTTGGTCATGGGGAGTCTCCGTCGGTAGCTTTTCCGGTGCGGTAGTCGGGGGTGGTCTATCGTCGCCCGGCAACCGGCACCAGACGCAACTTGCCGCACCGGCAAGGGGGCGCTGCCCCCATCGCCCTGCGGTCGACTCCCCCGGAGGATATTCCGAAGAAAAGAAGGTGCGGGGTTGTCAGGCCAGATGCAAGACGAGCGGCAGGGTCAGGGCGGCGGCGATCGTCTGCAGGGTTATGATCCCTGCCATGAAGGGGCCGTCGCCGTTCATCTGCCGGGTCAGCACATAGGACGTGGGCGCGGCGGGAACGGCAGAGAAGACCAGCAGGACCAGTGCCTCTGTCGGCGGCAAGCGGAAGACAAGGGCGATGGTTGCTGCGAGAACCGGCACCAGCAGCAGCCGTGCCAGCGTGGTTGCGGCAAGGCCCGGCAGGTCGGCGCGCAGCGTGGCGGGCTGAAGGGCGGCGCCGACGCAAAGCAGCCCGAGCGGCAGGCTGCCCTGTCCGACCAGATGGAGAAAATCGCCGGTGCCGAAGGGGAGACCGATGCCCGAGAGCGAGAGCACGATGCCGGCGAGACAGGCCAGGATCAGCGGATTGCGCAGCACCGTGCGGGCAATGTCGACAGGGCTGCGCGTGGTGCCGAGCGCAAGGATCGAGAGCAGGTTGCCCAGGGGGACGGCGATCGCAAGGAAAATCGCCGCGCCTTGCAGGGCGGGCGGGCCGGACAGCACGGCGAGCAGTGAGAGGGCCATGTAGGTGTTGAACCGGATACACCCCTGCAAGGCCGGTCCGAAGCGGGCGGCGGGCATCGGCCGGACACGGCGGTAAACCCACAGGACGGCCGCGGCGGCCAGCAGGGTGGCAGCGGCGGCGCTGCCAAGGCGCCACAGCGCGGGGTCGCGGACCGGGGCGACGGCGAGGCTGGCAACGAGCAGGGCGGGGAACAGCAGGAAGTAGTTGATGCGCTCGGCCGCTGCCCAGAACCCGCCCGCGGGAAAACGGCTGCGCGCCAGGATGAAGCCGAGGCAGATCAAGGCGAAGATCGGCCAGATGGCGGTCAGCATCCTCGCCCCGTCGTGCCGTGTCCTACAGCGCGCAACGCTTCGCTTCCGCCATTGACATCATTGCGAAATGCGTGATGGGCGCCAGGTACCTTGCGCTCGATTTGCTCGCGATATTTCGCAAATCACCCAAAATACTGCGTCGCTCCCATGGCCTGACCATAGGCCTCGGGAACTGGCGCCGTCTAACATATTTTCTCCGCCTCGACAGCGTTCAGCTCATTTGCTTCAGGGGGCCGTCCGTCGTTCGGCACAGGGAGAATTTCGCCCCCCATCGCCCTGCCGACGTGTAAAGCAAGAACCTTTCCCAGGGTGAGTGACGACCACCGATTTTTCCCTTCCCGCCGTCGCTTGCCGTCCCCTGACCGGATAGCCCCTCTCCGTGATCTGCGCGACCGCGTCCCGCTTGAAATCGTCGCTGAACTTGGTGCTGCTCATCATGGCCTCCTTGCCTCAAAATTAGCAAAGAAGGCGCCCAAGATACACGGGGCTATTCAGAGGGCGGGGAAAGGTCTCCCGCGCCAAGGTGTTCGGACTGGACCTCGCCGTTTGTCAGTGTTGCCACCTCTTCGACGAAGCGGTCAGCGGCCGGCCCGAGGACGGGCAGGTTCTTTCCGACCGCGCTTTGCAGCGAATAGCTTTCGGCATGGGCCGTGCAGGCCAGCGCACCGATAAGGCTGATGGCAGTCAGTGCCGTCTTCTCTTGCTCCTCCAAGAGCTGGTCGTCAGACGGCCCCCGTGACCAGCACGGGGAAGAGGATCAGCCGCGCAAGAACGAGCGGCTGCAGACCGATGAAACGCAGGACGCCGCGGTAGATCTCCGCCGTCCTCAGGGCGTCTCCGGCCGCGCCGTGCAGGTAGAACAGGGAGAAGCCGAAGGGCGGCGTGAGGAACGAGGTCTGCAGGTTCACTGCCACGATGATCCCAAACACAGAAGCGTCGGCTGGCCGCTGAGGCCGCCACCGAAATCCAGCCCCGCGACGACGGGCCCGAAGATCGGCATCAGAATCAGCGTGATCTCCAGCCGGTCCAGCACGAAGCCCAGAAGGAAGATCGCATCCGTGACCACTGTCAGCACCGTCCAGGACGAGGTTCCGAACAGTGAGCTGCTGCCGGAGTTCCGAGTCCGCTGGCGCAGTTCTTCGAAAGTCCCCTCGTCGACCGGCATCCCGCCCGCCGAGTTCCGGCCCTCTTCGAGCAACTACCTCAATCGTTGCTTTTCATCTTGCGTTGTCAGAGCTTTCCCGCTGTTGCTGGATTTGAATGGACATTCGCGCATGCCGCAGCGAATGCCCGTTTCGTCCGCTCTGTCCAAACACACGCCCGGATCACAAACAGGAACGGAGGCCGCTTGTCGCGGCCTCCGTCGCTGTCGCTGCCGCCGGGATCAAGCGTGGCGAATTTCCGTTCCGAGCACCTTGAGGCACTCCCGCATGAAGGCGGCCAGCGCGGTCCAGCCCTTGGCCGAGACCATGTTGCCGTCCACGTAGGCCTCTTTCGGGTCGGCATCGTAATATGTACCGCCGACCGCCACGACCTCGGGCGCGCAGGCGCCGAGGCCGGCGACCGTGCGGCCCTTCAGCACGCCCGGCACCGCCATCAGGATTTGCACGCCGTGGCAGATCGTGAAGATCGGTTTTCCGGCGTCGTGGAAGTGCTTGACGATGGCCTGCACGCGCGGGTCGGTGCGGATGTATTCCGGCCCCCGCCCCCCGGCGCAATACACCGCGTCGTAGCTGTCGAGCTCGGCCTCGGCTTCCGAGAAGGTCTTGTTGATCTCGGCGTTGTGGCCGGGCTTCTCGGTATAGGTCTGGTGGCCCTCGAAGTCGTGCAAAGAGGTGGCGATCATGTCGCCGGCGTTCTTGTCGGGGCAGACCACGTGGATCGTGTGCCCGACGGCCTCCATGCCCTGCTGGTAGACGTAGATCTCGTATTCTTCGGTGAACTCACCAGTCAGCATGAGGATTTTCTTGCCGCTCATCTGGGTCTCCTGGGTCTTGAGGTGGGTCGCCCGGCCGCCAAGGGGCCGGGCGGTTGTCGGGATGGTCAGAACGGGCTGTCCGGGAAGTAGAACTGGTCCGCGTTCTCGGGCGTGATCAACGGCGCATCCAGCTTGAACGAACCGCGCATCGGCGCCTGTCCTGCGAACTGCGCCGCGGTCATGTACATCGCCGAAGCGATCATGGACGGCGGGTAGGGGGTCGAGATCGGGGTCCGTTCGTCACCCGCCTTCACCATCTCGATCACCTGCTTCATGCCGTTGCCGCCGAGCATGTACTTGATGTCCCCGCGACCGGCCTGGTCGACCGCCTCGATCACGCCGAGAAGCATGTCGTCGTCGTTGGCCCAGACGGCGTCGATGTTCGGATACTTGCCGAGGTAGTCCTGCATCAGCGTGAAAGCCTCGTCCTGGTTCCAGTTGGCGTACTGGATGTCGAGGATCTTGATGTCGGACTGGTCGATGACGTCCTGGAAGCCCTTGATACGCTCGTCGTCGATCACCGTCGGGATGCCGCGCAGCACGACGATCTCGCCCTTGCCGCCCAGTTTCTCGACCAGCCATTTGGCGGTGTTGGCGCCGACGGCGATGTTGTCGCCGGCGACGTAGAGATCCTGGATCGACGGGTCGGACAGGCCACGGTCCACCACGGTGATGAAGGTGCCGTTCGAGGCGACCTGTTCGACCGGGCCGGTCAGCTCTTCCGAGGTGAAGGGCAGGATCACCAGGGCGTCGAGCTCGTTGGTGGCCGAGAGATCCTCGAGCGAGGCAACCTGCGCGGTGGCCGAGGACGCGGTCGAGACGATCACGTCGATGTTGGGGTAAGCGGCCTCGATCTGCTTCTCGGCCTCCTGCGCGTGGTAGACCACGCCGCCGGTCCAGCCGTGGGTCGCGGCCGGGATCGACACGGCGATGGTGTACTCCTTGTCCTGGGCCTGGGCGGCGGCGCCGGTAAGCGCCCCCGCCACGATCGCGGCCGACAACAGTGCCGCGCCTTTCGTCCTGAGTTTCATGGTTTCCTCCTCTATGGGGTCAGTTGGTGCCCCGCGCTCAGCGGGAGCTTGTGAAGCGGTGAGCCAGCATGGCGATGATGATGATTGCCCCCTGGACCGCGGCCACGAGGTATTCCGACACCATGTCCGACAGGACCATGACATTGGCGATGACCTCGAGAATGAGTGCCCCGGCGACGGTGCCCCAGATATGGGCCTTGCCGCCGCGCAGAAGCGTGCCGCCGATCACGACGGCGGTGATGACCTGCAGCTCCCAGAGCTGGCCGGTGGTTGGCGTCGCGGCGCCGAGCCGCGGTACATAGCAGATCGCGGCCACGGCGACGCAGAAGCCCTGGATCACGAAGGCCATGGTCCTGACCCGGCCGACATGCACGCCCGAGAACCGGGCGACGTCGGAATTGGAGCCGACGGCGGTGACCCGGCGGCCGTATTTCGTCCGGTAGAGGATGAAGGCGCCGAGCAGCGCGATGACCAACGTGATGATCACCGGGTAGGGTACGCCGAGGAAGTCGCCGAAATAGACCGGGCGGTAGGCGGTGCGCAGGCTGCGGTCGATCGAGAGCGAGCCGCAGTCGGTCATGTAGGTAATCAGCGCCCGGAAGATGCCCATGGTGCCGAGCGTGACGATGAAGGGCTCTATGCGCCCCAACGTGACGATCAGCCCGTTCATCAGCCCGCAGAGCGAGCCCACCACCAGCGCGACGAGCGCGCCGATCGGGATCGCCCATGGTCCGAGCGAAGGGGCCAGCGCGTTCATCGCCATGATCATGATGCCGACGACGAAGGCCAGCATCGACCCGATCGAGAGGTCGAGTCCCCCGGTGGCGATGACGAATGTGGCGCCGACACCGATGATCGCGATGAAGGCGCTCCGGGTGATCACGTTCAGGATGTTGTTCGCCGACATGAAGTTGGAGTTGATCATCGTGCCGAGCAGGATGATGACTCCCAGGGCGATGAACGGGGCAAGCTCGCCCCAGCGGATCCTGAAGCCTTCGCTCTCGGGTAGCGTTGCAATCTCGGCGCTGCTCATGCGCGTATTCTCCCCTCGGTGTCCTTGCCGCTGCTTGCGGCGGCGTAGACGACGTTCTGCTCGGTGATGTCATCGCCCGTCAGCTCGGCGACGAAGCGCCCGCCGCGCATCACCAGCACGCGGTCGCTGAGGCCTACGAGTTCGGGCAGTTCGGACGAGATCACGACGCAGGCCTTTCCGGCCCGGACGAGATCGTCGATGAAGCGGTAGATCTGGCTCTTGTTGCCGATGTCGATGCCGCGCGTCGGCTCGTCGATGATCACCACAGACGGGTCGGCCTGCATGACCTTGGCGAGCAGCAGCTTCTGCTGGTTGCCGCCCGAAAGCTGGCCCGCCTCGATCGAGAGCGTGCGGACGCGTATGTCGTATTCCTGCACCGCGGTCTTGACGGCCGCGGCTTCCTTCTGCCGGTCGAGGCGGAGGCGCGGGTTGATCATGTCCATCGCTTGAAGGATCAGGTTCGGTCCGAGCCCTTCGTTCAGAAGAAGGCCTTTTCCCTTGCGGTCCTCGGTCAGGTAGACGAGGCCGGCGGCCATCAGTGCCTTTACATCGGGTTTGGTTGCAGCCGTGCCGCCCACACGGATCGCGCCGGCCTGCGACGGGCGCAGGCCCATCAGCCCCTCGATCAGCTCGGTCCGGCCCGCGCCGATCATGCCGCCGATGCCCAGCACCTCGCCGGGCCGCACGCTGAACGAGCCGGCAATCTTGCCATGGTCGACCAACAGATCCTCGACCACGAGAACGGGTGCGGCGGTCGTTGGGTCGCGTTTCGGCGGATAGAGCATGGACAGCTCGCGCCCGACCATCAGCTCCGCCATCTGGCGCTGATCGAGGGTCTCGGCCGCCCAGGTGCCGATCATCTTGCCGTCGCGCAGGACGGTGACGCGGTCGGCCAGCGCCTCGACCTCTTCCAGCCGGTGCGAGATGTAGAGCACCGCCACCCCCTGCGCGCGCAGGCTCCGGACGATGTCAAGCAGGGCGTCGACCTCGTCATTGGCGAGCATCGCGGTCGGTTCGTCGAGGATGATCACTTTGCGGTCGTCGAGCAGGGCGCGGGCAATCTGCACCAGCTGGCGCTGCGCCAACGGCAACGCACCCACCACGGTCCAAGGCCGCGCGGTCGAGCCGACCCGCGCCAGCACCTCGGCAGTGCGCCGGTTCATCCGCTTGTCGTCCACCGCGAGGAAGCGGGAGAGTTCGCGGCCGAGGAAGAGGTTCTGCGCCACGGTAAGATCGGGCGCCAGCAGGATCTCCTGATGCACCAGCACGATCCCCGCATCCTCGGCCTGGACGGCATCGGAGAAGACGACCGGCGCACCGGACATCGCCATCGTGCCTCCCGTCGGGGCGGCGTGGCCCGAAAGGAGCTTCATCAGGGTCGACTTGCCGGCCCCGTTTTAACCGATGATCGCGTGGACCTCGCCCGCGCGAATGTCGAGCGTCACGTCGCTGAGCACCGTGATGGGGCCATAGGCCTTCGACAAAGCCGCGGCGCGGACCACCGGTTCGGGCGCCACCAGGCGCCCCGCGGTATCGGTCGCAACCGCGTTCATTCGAAGGCCGCCGCCAGCCGATCGCGCGACCGTTCGATGTGATCGTGCATCGCTGCATGGGCAGCATCCGCATCCCCGGCGCGGAAAGCCGCGAGCAGGCGCTCGTGTTCCTCGAGCGCCTCCTGAGTGACGCGGCGGTGGAACATCAGGCGGAAGATGTGCAGGTGAATGTGCCTGTCGTTGAGCGCTTGCCGCACGAAAGCATTGTCCGCGACGCGCAAGATCTCGTCGTGGAAATGGGCGTCCGCCCGGGCGAAGCGGGAGTACCGGCTGTTCCGGTCGACGGGGGGCTCGCCCTTCTCCATGTCCGCCGCAGCCGCCTCGATACGCGCGAGCGTCTCGGGCGTCAGCTTGAGGCAAGCCTGGCGGGCGCTCTCGGGCTCCAGCATCAGCCGGAACTTGTAGAGGTCATCGAATTCCTTGTGTGTGAGCTGCGGCGAGGCGGAGTAGCCGATCAGGTGTGCCTTGCGGACGAGACCCTCGCGCCCGAGCCGGGTGAGGGCTTCGCGTACGGGGGTCTGCGACACGTTCAGCTCGCGCGCCAGCCCGTCGATCGGGATGCGGGCGCCGGGCGGAATATCGAGCGACATGATCCGCTCGTAGATTCGTTCGTGAACGCTTTCGGCAATGCTCGAAGGCCGCACGAACCCGCCTTTATGGTCGCGATCCGTCGATACAGCCATGCGTTCCTCCCCCGGTTCAGCATTCTTGACAAGGTCGAACCTAACACTGATAGGATGTCGTATGTCAAATACAATATCATATAGGATTTGATCCAGGGAGGGTTGACGCTTGCTGGTTTCGGCAGGACATCTTCGGGAGATCGCGGAAAAGGCTCTTCTCTTGCAGGAGGTTACGCCCGCTGGCGCGAAGCTTCAGGCGGACCTGCTGATCGAGGCGGAGTTGAGAGGATTGCCCTCCCATGGCCTCCAGCGACTGCCCCGAATCGTCGCGCGGCTTCAAGCCGGTCTGGCTAATCCCGTCTCTGTAGGCATGGTCCGGGCCACCCGACCTGCCATGTTGACAGTGGACGGGGACCGGGGTCTTGGACCCGTCGTCATGATGCAGGCGCTGGAGCGTCTCGCCGAGCTGGCGCCCGCGCACGGCATTGCGCTGGCCGCGATCCGGAACGCCAACCATATCGGGATGTTGGCCTACTACGCCGAGGCCGCTGCCGCGCGGAACCTGATCGGTATCGTGCTGACCACCAGCGAGGCGCTGGTGCATCCCTACGGCGGGACCAAGGCGATGCTGGGCACGAACCCGATCGCCATCGGCATCCCGACCGGGTCCGCGCCCTACCTCCTCGATCTCGCGACCAGCCGCGTCTCGATGGGCAAGATTCATCACCACGCGCTGACCGGCACCCCGATCCCCGAGGATTGGGCCGTCGACGCCGAAGGTCGGCGCACCTGTGATCCCACCTTGGCCAGGTCCGGGGCGATTGCCCCCTTCGGCGAGGCGAAGGGATACGGCCTTGGTCTCGCCGTCGAGTTGCTCGTCGCCGCGCTGGCCGGATCGGCCTTCGCCCCCGAGGTGGGCGGCACGCTCGACGCGACCAAGGTGGCGAACAAGGGCGACATCCTCATCCTCATCGACCCCGAGGCGGGGGAGGGCAGCGCCGCCCGCCTTGCCGCCTATCTCGACCGCCTGCGGTCCTCGCGGCCCGCGGACCCGGCCCGGCCGGTGTCCGTGCCCGGTGACGGGATGCGCGCCCGGCGGTCGCGGGCGCTATGCGAAGGCATCGACCTGCCCGACCCGCTCTACGACGAAATACGGACCCTCACGGAGGGCCGAGACTAAATGACAGGAGACGAAATGACCCTATTCGGCACCATCAGAGCCCCGCGAGAATTGATCTTCGGCAGCGGCCAGCGCGCGGCACTCGGCAAGGTGGCCGCCAAGCTTGGCAAGCGGGCGCTGGTCGTGACCGACCAGCGGCTGGCCGAGGCCGCGGACTTCCGGGCCATGGTCGCGGCGGTCGAGGCCGCGGGGCTCTCGGTCCGGGTGGATGGCTCGACCCTGCCGGACGTACCTGTCGAGACGGCGGTCGCCAGCGCCGATGCCGCGCGGGATTTCGAGCCGGACCTGGTGATCGGGGTCGGCGGCGGCTCCTGCCTTGACATGGCGAAATGCGTGGCAGTCCTGCTGATGCATGGCGGCAAGCCCCAGGACTATTACGGAGAGTTCATGGTCCCCGGCCCGGTCATGCCGCTGATTGCGGTCCCGACGACGGCCGGCACGGGGTCGGAGGCAACGCCTGTGGCGGTCCTGTCGGACAGCGAACGTCAGCTCAAGGTCGGGATCTCGTCGCCTCACATCATCCCCACCGTCTCGATCTGCGACCCGGACCTGACGCTGACCTGCCCGGCCTGGCTGACCGCGATTGCAGGCGCCGACGCGCTGACCCACGCCATCGAGGCCTTCACCGCGATCCGCCGAGCACCGACCCCCGGGCTGGCGCAGGAAAGGGTCTTCGTCGGCAAGAACGCCACCTCGGACCACTTCGCCCTTAGCGCCATCGGCCTGCTCTGGGAGGGGCTGGAAACCGCCTGCACCGACGGCGGCAACGCCGATGCGCGGGCGAAGGTGATGATGGGCGCGGCAATGGCTGGCCTCGCCTTCGGCGTGGCCGGTACCGCCGCTGCCCATGCAATCCAGTATCCCGTGGGCGCCCTGACCCACACCGCGCACGGGGCAGGGGTGGCCTGCCTGATGCCCTACGTCATGGCCTGGAATGCGCCCGAAATCGGGCCGGAGCTGGACCGGATCGCTAGGGCCATCGGTCTGAAATCCGGTGCCGAGGTCATCCCGGCCATCGCCGCACTCTTTGGCCGGATCGGCATACCCCGCACGCTCCGCGACCTCGGGCTGGCCGAGGACCGGCTCGACTGGGTGGCCGAGCAATCCTGCGGCATCGCCCGCCTGATCCAGAACAACCCGCGTCCGCTGCCGCCCGAGGATATGCGGCGGCTGGTCGGCGCAGCCTTCACCGGCGAACTCGCCGTACTCGAAACGAACTGAGAGAGATATTGCTATGACACTCGACACCGCCTTCACCGGCTACGCTGACCCTTCGCTGCACGCGGAAGGTCTCTATATCGGCGGAAAGTGGGAGGCCGGGAGCGGCATCCCCGTGATCGACCCCTCCACCGGCAACACGCTGGCCGAGGTGCCGGACGCCTCGATCGACGATGCGATGCGGGCGGTGGACGCCGCCGAGGCCGCCGCGGTCGGCTGGCGCCGCGCGCCGCCCCGCCAGCGGTCCGAGATCCTGCGCCGCTGGTTCACCTTGATGACCGAACATGCCGAGGAACTGGCGCTGCTGATCTCGCTCGAGAACGGCAAGGCGCTGGCGGATGCGCGCGGCGAGGTCGCCTACGCCGCCGAGTTCTTCCGCTGGTACGCCGAGGAAGCTACCCGGATCGGCGGCGAATTCCGCCACACCCCCTCGGGCGCGCACAACATCCTCGTGGATCACGAACCCATCGGGATCGCCGTTCTCATCACCCCGTGGAACTTCCCGGCGGCGATGGCCACGCGCAAGATCGGCCCGGCGCTGGCCGCGGGCTGCACGGTGATCCTCAAGCCTGCTTCGGAAACCCCGCTCACCGCATATGCCATGGCGCGGCTCGGCGCGGAGGCCGGGGTGCCGCCGGGCGTGGTGAATGTGCTGACAACCTCGAACCCCGGGCCGGTCACGGCGGCGATGCTGGCCGACGCCCGGGTGCGGAAGCTCTCCTTCACCGGCTCCACCGGCGTCGGGCGTCTCCTGCTGGCCGAGGCGGCGAAGTCGGTGGTGAACTGCTCGATGGAGCTCGGCGGCAATGCGCCCTTCGTGGTCTTCGACGATGCCGACCTCTCTGCCGCCCTCGACGGCGCGATGGTCGCCAAGATGCGCAACGGGGGCGAGGCCTGCACGGCGGCGAACCGCTTCTACGTGCAGGCGGGCATCCACGATGCCTTCGTCGCGGGGCTGACCCAGCGCATGGCCGCGCTGAAGGTGGGGGCGGGCTACGATCCCGAAACCCAGTGCGGGCCGATGATCACCATCAAGGCCGTGGACAAGATCAACCGCCTGGTCGCGGACGCGAAGGACCGCGGGGCACGCGCCACCACCGGCGGCGCGCCGGTGGGTGGCAGCGGCTACTACTACCCGCCGACAGTGCTTGAGAACGTGCCGACCGATGCCGCCCTCGCGCATGAGGAAATCTTCGGCCCCGTCGCCGCCATCTACCGCTTCGAGACCGAGGAGGAGGCGATCCGCCTGGCGAATGACACCGAATACGGCCTTGCGGCCTATGTCTATTCGCGGGACATCATGCGAGCGATGCGCGTCGGCAGGGGCATCGAGACCGGCATGGTCGGCATCAACCGCGGGCTGATGTCGGATCCGGCCGCCCCCTTCGGCGGCGCAAAGCAGAGCGGGCTGGGACGCGAGGGCGGTGTCACCGGCATCCTCGAGTTCATGGAGCCCAAGTATTTCGCCGTCGAATTCTGACGGCGGGAAAGGAAGACGATGGCCAAGCGCGACCTCTATCGCAACCGGGACTTCATCCCCGATTTCGACGCGATCATGGAAGAGACGGAGGCGCGGAGCCGCGCCTTCGCCGACACTATGCGGGTCGAACGGAACGTGACATACGGCCCAACCGGGCGGCAGAGCATCGACCTCGTCTTCCCGCCCGACCCGGCCCCCGGCGCGCCGCTGCACATGTTCATCCACGGTGGCTATTGGCGAGCGGGCAGCAAGGAGACGCATACCCACGTCGCGGCCCCGGTGATCGCGGCCGGCGGGATCGCGGCGCTGGCGAGTTACGACCTTATGCCCGGCACCCGCCTTGCCGAGATCGTCGCGCAGGTCCGCAGCGCCGCCCGGCACCTCGTCCAAATGGCGCCCGGGATCGGCGCCGATCCGGCCCGCTTCACCGTAAGCGGCCATTCCGCGGGCGCGCATCTCGCCTCGCTGCTCGCCTCCGAGGCACCGGGCGACGCTGACCCGCCGGACCTCCCGCACCTGCGCGGTATGTTGCTGGTCAGCGGAATCTACGATCTCTCGGGGATTCCCGGGTCTTTCCTGAAGGACGAGGCCAGGATGAACGAGGAGGAGGCGCAAGCCTGGTCACCGTTGCTCGCGCGGCACCTGGCGGGTCCGCAACGGATCATCACCCGCGGCGAGGAAGAGACCGCCCCGTTCCACAACCAAGCCATGGCCCTGAACGCGATGCTCGATCGGGAGGGGCAGGCCACGGAACTGCGGATTGAGCCCAACCGGAACCACCTCACGATCGTCTTCGACCTCGCCGATCCAGGCGCGCCTCTCGGCCGTCGGTTACACGATCTTGTCCGATCGTCCTGAAGGGCGTGACGCCCGTGCCGAACGCTCCCGCGCAGCTCCGTGACTGCACCCTAAGCAGCCTTTCGCCGCGCGATGGATAGGCAACCGGTAAGGGCCGAACCTCGCCTTGTGCCGCCCTCTTTCATGCACGGTGGCAAGCACAGGAAGCGGCCACAGAGTTGAACGGTCGGCGCCAGAGTTTGGTTGTGACCAAAGGCCCACCAGGCCCTCATGCGGATTGCAACTGAACCGCCCCGGGTTTGGCGGAGGCCCCAACTCCTGAGCCAGGTGGAGCATCATGAGAAAGACCACGAACAGGTTCTCCCCTGAAGTGCGCGAGCGAGCCGTGCGGATGGTCCTCGGCAACACGGATCGGCACGGCGAGCACGCTGAACGATTGGGTCAAGAAGGCTGAGGCCGACAGCGGCAATCGGGTCGGCATTCCCAGCGTCATCGCCACGAGGAGGGCCGGGACGATCAACGGCCACTACAAGGCCGAAGTCATCCACTGCCGTGGCCTTGGGTGCAGCTTCGAGAGCGTTGATTACGCCCCGCTGGAATGGGGGGACTGGCTCAATGACCGCCGCCTGCTCGAGCTTATCGGGAACATCCCGCCAGCCGAAGCAGACGCCAACGTCTACGCGGTTCAGGAAACTGAAGGCATGGCCGCGTAACCTATGACAATCAGCCTCCGCCAAACCCGGGGGAGGTTCACCTCGCCAGTCTCGGTGACTCCACGGACATGAAGGATGTTCTTGCCCATATCGAGGCCGACAGTGGCAACGTGCATGGGGTGAACCCTCTCGATTGCCGATTCTGACATATGCGGTATGGCGCATTGCGACGCCGGGAGCGGGAGCCATCCTCCCCACCTGCTTTCCGTCCCGGCGCCAGCGACATCGCTCTTGCGATGAGGATCAACGTCCCGCCCTCTTTGCCCATGGTCCCGGCCCAACCGCAAAGCCGACTGCCACCAAGTGTCGGCTACTGTCGCGGATAGCAAAACGTCCGCCTCGACCGAAAATTCGGAAGATCACCTCAAAGGCGGAAACCCTCAATTCCCGCAAACTTGTAGGCGCCGCGCAACCCAATGCGCGCGCCTACATGCCATCAGAAGTCCAGGTGCTCGACGCTCAGCGCATTGGCCTGGATGAACTCGCGCCGCGGCTCCACCGTGTCGCCCATCAGCTTGGTGAAGAGGTCATCCGCCTCGACCATGTCGTTGACCTTGACACGCAGGAAGGTCCGCGCGTTGGGGTCGAGCGTCGTTTCCCAGAGCTGCTCCGGGTTCATTTCGCCGAGGCCCTTGTAGCGTTGCAGCGAGAGGCCCTTCTGGCCTTCCTCGAGGATCGCCGCCAGCAGGCCGAGGGGGCCGAAGATCATCTGCGAACGGTCGCGGCGTTCCAGCCTGGCGGTGGCGCCGTATATCTCTTGCAGGCTCTTCGTGAAACTGCCGGTCTTGCGCGCCTCGCCCGAACGCAGCATCGGGCCGTCGAGCGTGCGCACCTCTTCCACGCCGCGCAGGATGCGGGCGAGGCGGATGCCGTGGTCCTGCGTGATCCGGCCCTGCCAGCCCCGTTCGTATTCCAGCGCGATCAGGTCGAGGCGGCGGGCGACGGTGTCGGCGACGCCCTGCAGGTCGGCGTCCACCGCGCCGGGCACGAAGGCCCCGGCGACGGCCGCCTGTTCGAGGATATGGCGCGGGTAGTGCGTCGGGAAAGCGTCAAGCACGCGCTTCAACTGGCGCGCCTCTTCCACCACGCGGGCAAGGTCGGCACCGGTCAGCTCCTCGCCGCTGCCAAGGCGCAGGATGGCCCCTTCGACGCCCTGGTGGATTAGGTAGTCGTCCAGCGCGGCCTGGTCCTTGAGGTAGACCTCGGACTTGCCGCGCGACACTTTGTAGAGCGGCGGCTGGGCGATGTAGAGGTAGCCGCCCTCGATCAGTTCCGGCATCTGGCGGTAGAAGAAGGTCAGCAGCAGCGTGCGGATGTGCGCGCCGTCGACGTCGGCATCGGTCATGATGACGATCTTGTGGTAACGCAGCTTCTTGATGTCGAACTCGTCCCGCCCGATGCCGGTGCCAAGCGCCATGACGAGGTTACCGATCTCCTGAGACGACAGCATCCTGTCAAAGCGGGCGCGTTCCACGTTCAGGATCTTGCCGCGCAGGGGCAGGACCGCCTGGGTCAGCCGGTCGCGGCCCGTCTGCGCCGAGCCGCCGGCACTGTCGCCCTCCACCAGGAACAACTCGGTCTTGGCCGGATCCTTTTCCGAACAGTCCTTGAGCTTGCCGGCAAGGAAGTTTACGTCCATCGCCGTCTTGCGCCGGGTCAGTTCACGCGCCTTGCGGGCCGCTTCGCGGGCCAGAGCGGCCTCGATGATCTTGCCGACGATCATCCGGGCTTCGTTCGGATGCTCCTCGAACCATTCGGTCAGCTTTTCGTTGACGAGATTCTCCACTGCCGGGCGGACCTCGGAGGACACCAGCTTGTCCTT
>JAGRMS010000286.1 GCA_020441135.1 Pseudooceanicola sp. | reverse complement strand
TTCGACAAGATCTGCGGCATCCAGCGCAACGGCAAGCGCTATCGCGGCAACCTGGTGCCGACGCTGGTCTACAACTACGGGGTCGAGGTGGGCGGCGACGACGGACAGGGCGAGTTCGACCAGATCGCCTCGTTCCGGCGCTTCCTGCTGTTCGCCCGCGACACCATCCGCTGGCGGCGGCCGATGGAGCCGGACATCCACTGGTCGGCGATGGCGGGGCATGTCGGCACCTTCATCGCGAACGGCGGCACCTATGACCGGATCTTCTGGACCGAGAAGTTCGACGAGGGCATGGGCCAGGTGCTGGACAGCATCGAGACGCCGCACAGGGTGGATCTAAAGGCGATCCCGCGCTTCAACGAGAGCGAGGGGCACGGGCCGAAGCGGCTGCACCCGGTCGAGGACTATTTCGACGACCTGTCGATGCACCTGGTTTACGAGATCTACAAGCGCGACTTCCAGCTGTTCCGCTACGATTTCGAGAATCCGGCCAACAAGATGCCGGTGGGCGAGATCGACCTGGCGGAGGTTCACGCCAAGCTCGGCGGCTGAGCGGCGGCTTGCGCGACGGCGGCGCGCGGCCTAGATGAGGGCCATGAGCAAGGACAAGGACAACCGGAACTTCAAGTTGATCGCCGAGAACCGGCGGGCACGGTTCGATTATGCCATCGAGGACGACCTCGAATGCGGGATCATGCTGGAAGGGTCCGAGGTCAAGTCGATGCGCCAGGGCGGCACCAATATCGCCGAGAGCTACGCGGCGGTGGAGAATGGCGAGCTGTGGCTGGTGAACTCTTACGTCGCGCCCTACGAGCAGGCGAAGATGTTCCGCCACGAGGAACGCCGCCGCCGCAAGCTGCTGGCGAGCCGCAAGCAGTTGGCCGATCTCTGGAACGCGACGCAGCGCAAGGGCATGACGCTGGTGCCGCTGTCGATGTATTTCAACGACCGTGGCATCGCCAAGATCAAGCTGGGCGTGGCGAAGGGCAAGCAGTTGCACGACAAGCGCGAGACCAGCGCCAAGCGGGACTGGAACCGGCAGAAGGCGCGGCTGCTGAAGGAGAACGGGTAGGGGGGCATCGCCATTGTCGCTCGGACCAATGGCGCAACGATGGCGATCCCCCGGCCTGCGGCTTCCTCCCGGGATATTTGCAACAGAAAGAAGTTGGGGCGTCAGGCGCCCTTTTCGACCAGGTAGGCGTCGCAGCGGCTGTGGGCGGTGCTGATGATCAGATACCAGACGGTCGCGCCCTCCTCGCCGGTGCGGGAGTATTCGCAGCGGTTGGGGGCGGTCCACCACTGGCCCTTGTAGCCAGGCGGCGGCAGCATGGCGGCGGGGCCGGAGGCGACCGGCAGCGCGGCGGTGCGGGTGGGGCTTTCGGCGAGGTCGGCGCGGGCGGGCACGGCGGCGAGCGCGGTCAGGGCGAGGGCGGCGAGTATTGGTCGGATCATCCGGGCGGCTCCTTGGCGGGGCGATGCCGAAGCGTCGCGCCGGATTCGGGCAGGAATGTGGGCATTCCCCGGCTTTGTTCTGGCTATGCCCCAGGTGTTTTGCGATATTCGGCGGTGGAGGCGTCTGATGCAGCGTTCGATTCCGTCCCCCCATGGACCTTTGGTGCTGACCGCCGAAGACGGCGCTCTGGTGCGCCTGAAGTGGAGCGCGGTGCGGCATGAGGACGACGACGCGCTGCTGGTCGAGGCGGAGCGGCAGATCGCGGCCTATTTCGAGGGCGCGCTGCGGCGGTTCGACCTGCCGGTGCGGGTCGGGACCACGGGTTTCCAGGCGCAGATGACCGATGCGATGATGGCGATTCCCTTCGGTGAGACGCGCACCTATGGCGAGATCGCCCGCGACCTGGGCGTGACGGCGCAGGCGGTGGGGCAGGGCTGCGGCGCCAATCCGGTCCCCATCGTGGTGCCCTGCCACCGGGTGCTGGGGGCGAACGGGCTTGGCGGCTTTTCCGCGCCGGGCGGGATCGAGACCAAGGTGGCGCTGTTGCGCCACGAAGGGGCGGCCGGGCTGCTGATTTGATCGGCGTCAAGGCGCAGCCTTTTGCGCGCCCTAGCGTTGATGGGGGAACAAGCAAGGAGAGACCAATGCCCGTCAAGACCGACAAGGCCGCCCTGAAACAGGCCATCCGCGCCCGGATGCTGGCGCTGGAGGAAGGCGAACTGGCCACCGCGCGCGACCATGCGGCGCGCTTCCTGGGCGAGGCGCGGCTGGACGACCGCGAGGGGCACGACAACTCGGACATCGCGGAAAGCCGCGAGAGCGCGGACCTGGCGGCCGCCTTCGACGGGCCGGTGCATGCGCACCAGGCCAAGGTGGAGGCCATCGAGGCGCTGGATTTCGCGCCGTCGGACCAGGTTGCGCCGGGGGCAGTCGTCGTCTTCAAGGGGCGGCGTTTCGTGGTCGCGGTGTCGACCGCCGCCTTCGAGTGCGCGGGCGAGAGCTACATGGGGATCTCGACGCAAAGCCCGATCTACGGGGCGCTGGAGGGGCTGAAGAAGGGCGAAAGTTTCACCTTCAACGGGCGCAAGACGAAGCTGGAAGACGTGTTCTAGCGAATTGCGCAAGCCAGCGCTCACCTGCGCCGCCGAACGCATTTTCTAACGAAAACGCTGCCTCGGGGCGAAGGTGAGCATGTGGCCGAGGCCAAGCGCAATTCGCTTCAGTAAAAGCTCTGCGGGTCCACGTCGACCGCCAGCCGCAGGTCTCCCTTCAGCCTGAAAGGGGCGATCCAGCGGGCCAGGGCGTCCTGCAGGGGCGCGCCCTTGGCGGCCTTGACCAGCAGGCGGACCCGGTGCCGCCCGCGCACCCGCGCGATCGGCGCGGGGGCGGGGCCGAAGACCTGCGCGCCGATCTGTCGGATTGGCGCATCCTGCCGTGCCAAAGCGTTGCCGAGGTCGAAGACCTGCGCCACGTCCGTCCCAGACAGGATGATCCCCGCCATGCGGCCATAGGGCGGCACGCCTGCCTGCTCGCGCTCGCGCGCCTCGGCCCGCCAGAACGCCTCTTCATCGCCGCCGAGGATGGCGCGGATCACCGGGTGGTCGGGCTGGCAGGTCTGCAACAGCGCCTCGCCCGGCAGGTCGGCGCGGCCCGCGCGGCCCGCCACCTGGCGCATCAGCTGGAAGGTGCGTTCGGCGGCGCGCAGGTCGGAGCCTTGCAGGCCGAGGTCGGCGTCGATCACCCCCACCAGCGTCAGCAGGGGGAAGTTGTGGCCCTTGGCGACCAGTTGCGTGCCAATGACGATGTCGGCGCCGCCCGCGGCGATTGCCTCGATGCTGGCCTTCAGCGCGCGGGCGGAGCCGAAGAGGTCGGATGACAGCACCGCCACGCGGGCCTCGGGGAAGACCGCCGCCGCCTCTTCCGCCAGACGCTCGACGCCCGGGCCGACCGGGGCCAGCCGGCCTTCGACCTTGCAGGAGGGGCAGGCGGCGGGCATCGGTTTCGTCTCGCCGCACTGGTGGCACATCAGGCGCTTGAGGAAGCGATGTTCGACCATGCGGGCGTCGCAGTGGTCGCAGCCGATCTGGAAGCCGCAGGCGCGGCAGACCGTGACCGGGGCATAGCCGCGCCGGTTCAGGAACAGGAGCGCCTGCTCGCCGCGTTCCATCCGCGCCTCGACCGCGCGGCGCAGGGTGGGCGAGACCCAGCGGCCGACCTCCAGCGCCTCGGCGCGCATGTCGATGGCGCGCATCGTCGGCAGGATGGCGGCGCCGAAGCGGGCGGTGAGCTCGACGCGGTTGTATTTCCCCGCCTCGGCGTTGGCCCAGCTTTCCAGCGAGGGCGTGGCCGAGGCCAGCACCACCTGGGCGCCGAGGATCGACGCGCGCAGCACGGCCATGTCGCGGGCGTTGTAGAGGACGCCGTCCTCCTGCTTGTAGGAGGTGTCGTG
>JAGRMS010000285.1 GCA_020441135.1 Pseudooceanicola sp. | reverse complement strand
GGCACCCGCAGCAGCGCCTCGGCGAGGCACATCAGCGCGATGCCTTCGTCGGTCGACAGGCCATATTCGGCGAGGAATACCTCCATCAGCCCCGGCGAAGTCTGCGCCCGGATCGCGCGGACCAGATCGGCCCCGGCGGCGCCGATCGCCTGACGGTCGCCGGGCGACAGCGCCGCGGCGCGGGTCAGCGCGTCGATGGCGGCACTTTCGTCCTGGTATTTGCCGCTGTCGATGCGGTCGCGCAGGCTGGGCTGGGTCATGTCGGGGTTCTCCGGGTCGATGCCGCCGTATAAGCGCATTCGGGAAGGACATTCGCCGGATTTCTGTTAACATGCAGGCGAACCGCCCGAAGATGGAGCCCTTGGCGATGCAGAACGACTGGCCCGGCCTCGACCGCTTCGACCGGATGATTCTCGCCGTGCTGGCGAGCGACGGGCGGCTGTCCATCGCCGACCTGGCGCGGCGCATCGGGTTGTCGAAATCGCCGACCCAGGCGCGGCTGCGGCGGCTGGAGGCCGAGGGCGTGATCCAGGGCTACCGCGCGCTGATCGACCCCATCCGCCTGGGGCTGGATCACGTCGCCTTTGTCGAGGTGCGGTTGTCGGACACCCGCGAGGCGGCGTTGGCGGCCTTCAACGCGGCGGTCGCGCGGATTGGCGAGATCGAACAGGCGCACATGATCGCGGGAAATTTCGACTATCTGCTGAAGATCCGCACGCGCAGCATGAACGAGTATCGGGCGGTTCTTGCCGAGAAGGTCTCGACCCTGCCGAATGTGGCGAGCACGTCGACCTATGTGGCGATGCAGGCGGTGAAGGAAAACGGGCCACTCGACGTTGTGACTTGACCGAATCTGAAGGAGGACGGGTAATCGAGGGATGCGCGCCCTCTTGATCCCCCTATTTCTGTGGCCCGCCGCCGTGCTGGCGGAGGGATGCCCTGCCGCCCCCGATCACCTCGCCGAGGTGGAGGGGTTGATCGCCGAAATCCGGCAGGCCAGGAATGAGATGGCCGCGCGGCAGCTGAACAACCGGATGTGGGAGCTTTGGACCGACGCGCCGGACGAACCGGCGCAGTCGCTGCTGGACGAAGGGATGCAGAAGCTGCGGGGCGCGGACTACCTGGGCGCGCTCGACGATCTGAACCGGCTGGTGGCCTATTGCCCGGACTATGCCGAGGGCTACAACCAGCGGGCCTTCGCCTATTACCTGACCCAGAATTTCGCGCCCGCGCTGGCCGATCTGGACCGGACGCTGGCGCTGTCGCCCAACCATGTGGGGGCGCTGTCGGGGCGGGCGCTGACCTTGCTGGGGCTGGGGCGGATCGACGAGGCGGCGCGGGCCTTGCAGGCGGCGCTGGACAGGAACCCCTGGCTGTCGGAGCGGTCGCTGGCCGCGCCCGGGGGGCCGCTGGAGCCGAAGGGCAAGGACATCTGACGTTGCCACTGGCGCGGGGGCTTGGTATCGCTGGCCGGCCCCGTGCGGACGTGGCGAAATTGGTAGACGCAGCAGACTTTGACAATTGGAGTGCCCGGGGGGAAACGCCCGGTGCAGAACCGCTCAAATTCGGGGAACGCTCTGGGGGAGACCCCGTGCCGATCCCGAGCCAAGCCCCGGCAGGGGAAGGTGTAGAGACTAGACGGGCGGCGCCTAAAGCGAAGGCCAGGGCGAAGGGATAGTCCAGCCCACGAACGCCCCGAAACGGGCGGCGGCGAAAGCCGAAGTGGGACGAAAATCTGCTTTCCGTATGGAAGTGCGGGTTCGATCCCCGCCGTCCGCACCAGGTGTCCCGGCTGGGACTGGGGGTCAAGGTGTTGATTTGATTTGTTTTCGTTCAGTGACCACCTGGGGCACGATCTTGTCCCGGGTTCTGGGTTGGTTTCCGGTCGGGTAGACCCCCACCCTACGGGTGCCCGGCGGTTTGGTCGGCGGCCGAAGGGGCAAGGGCCGGCGGGATGTATCCCGCCCTACAGGCTGGCGGCCAGCGTTTCGAGTTGGGTTGTCGCCGCGCCCCAGCCTTCGGCAAAGCCCATTTCCTCGTGCTTCCTGCGGTCCTCGGCGCTGGCGTGGCGGACGAGGGCGCGGTAGCGGGTGCCGCCGTCGTGCGGCTCGAACGTCACCACCGCGGTCATGAAGCCGCCCGCGCGGGGGCGGAAACCGGGGCCGAGGCTGTCGGTGAAGGCGATGCGCCGTTCCGGCACGGCCTCGAGCACGCAGCCTGCCGGTTCCTCGACCCGCTCGCCGCCGGGGCCTGCCATCACGGTGCGGAAGATGCCGCCGGGCGTCGGGTCGATCTCGGCTTCGGGCACCGACCAGGGCGCGGGGCAGAACCACTGTTTCAGCAGGTCCGCTTCGGTCCAGCAGCGCCAGACGGCGGCGGGGCTGGCGGCGACCTGGCGGTCGAGGATCAGGTCGAGGTCCGGGTTGAAGGCGGTTGTCATGACTGGGTCTCCTGTTCGGCGGGGCAGGGTGAAGGTGTCGAAATCCATCGGGTCAATCCTTGTCCAAGGATTCAGCGAGGGCGGTCAGGCGGTCGAGGCGGCCTTCCCAGAGGCGACGCTGGCGGGCGAGCCAGTTTTCGGCCTCGGCCAGCGGCGCGGCCTCGATATGCAGGGTGCGGACGCGGCCCGCCTTTTCGGAGCGGACGAGCCCCGCCGCTTCGAGCCGTTTCAGGTGCTTGAGGAAACTTGGCAGCGCCATGTCGTGGGGCGCGTGCAACTCGCTGACCGGGGCGGGGCCGGCGATCAGCCGTTCGATCACCGCGCGGCGGGTGGGGTCGGCCATGGCGCCGAAGAAGCTGTCGAGATGGTTAGCCATGTGGCTAGGTATAGGGGAGTCGCATCTGGAGTCAAGACAGTTAGCCTATCGGATAAGTGTTTCGGCCTTTTGCGCCGGGCGCACACCACATAATGTGGGGCCATGGCCAGCGAACCGCGATTCATCCACCTGCATGTCCACAGCGAATACTCTCTGCTGGAGGGCGCGGTACGGCTGAAGAAGCTGCCCGGGCTGGCGAAGGCCGGGGGGATGCCCGCCGTTGCGCTGACCGACACCAACAACATGTTCGCGGCGCTGGAGTTTTCGATCGCGGCGAGCGGCGAGGGCATCCAGCCGATCATCGGCTGCCAGGTGGACGTCGGCTTCATCGAGGTGCAGCCGGGCGAGAAGCCGCGCGATCCGGCGCCTGTGGTGCTGCTGGCGCAGGACGAGGGCGGTTACGAGAACCTGATGAAGCTTAACTCTTGCCTTTACATCGGCAAGGCGGGGCAACTGCCGCAGGTGACGGTGGCGGAGCTTGAGGCGCTGTCGGGCGGGCTGATCTGCCTGACCGGCGGGCCGGAGGGGCCGGTGGGCATGCTGCTGCGCAACGGCCAGCGGGCGGCGGCGGAGGCGCTGGTGCGGCGGCTGCACGGGGCGTTTGGCGACCGGCTGTATATCGAGTTGCAGCGCCATCCCGGCGAGGACGGGCGGCCGGGCGAGGGGCAGCGGCTGACCGAGCAGGGCCATGTGGAAATGGCCTATGCGATGGACCTTCCGCTGGTGGCGACGAATGACGTCTATTTCCCGAAGTCGGAGATGTACGAGGCGCATGACGCGCTGATCTGCATCGCCGAAGGCGCTTACGTCGACCAGCAGGAAGCGCGGCGGCGGCTGACGCCGCAGCACTATTTCAAGAGCGCGCAGGAGATGGCGGTGCTGTTCGCCGACCTGCCCGAGGCGATCGAGAACACGGTGGAGATCGCCCGGCGCTGCGCCTTCATGGCGAAGAAGCGCGCGCCGATCCTGCCGAAGTTCGCGGATGACGAGGTGGAGGAACTGCGGCGGCAGGCGGTCGAAGGGCTGAAGGCGCGGCTGGCGGTGATCCCGCATGCCACCTCGGTCGAGGAATACGAGAAGCGGCTTGAGTTCGAACTCGGCATCATCGAGCAGATGGGGTTCCCGGGCTATTTCCTGATCGT
>JAGRMS010000284.1 GCA_020441135.1 Pseudooceanicola sp. | reverse complement strand
GATCCGCCGCGCCACGCGCAGCATCGCCAGTTCGGTCGGAACGTCCAGCCCGTAGCCCGACTTGATCTCCACCGCAGCCACGCCCTCGGCGATCAGCGCATCGACGCGCGGCAGGGCGGCGGCGAGCAGCGCCGCTTCCCCGGCCTCGCGGGTCGCGGTCACGGTGGACAGGATGCCGCCGCCAGCCCGCGCGATCTCTTCATAGCTCGCGCCCTGAAGGCGCAGTTCGAACTCGCGCGCGCGGTTGCCGCCGTGGACGAGGTGGGTGTGGCAGTCGATCAGCGCGGGCGTGACCAGCCGCCCGCCGAGGTCGACGGCTTCGCCCGCGTCGGGCGCGTCCGATCGCGACCCGACCCAGGCGATGCGGCCGTCTTCGACCACGATCGCGCCATCGGGGATCAGGCCGTATCGCCCATCCGCCATCGTCGCCAGATTTGCATTGAGAAGTAGCATGGGACGCCTTGTCATGTGCTGTCTTTATGGTAATAAGTATGAACATATTTGGGAGTCAATCACAAAATGACGGCGATCTGGGCCAAGACCGCGCTGCTGCCCGATGGCTGGGCGAAGGACGTTCTCGTGACTGTCGAGAACGCCCGCATCACCGCCGTCACCCCCGGCGCGGCCCCGCAGGGAGAGCGGCGCGACATCCTCCTTCCCGCCCCCGCCAACGCGCATTCCCATGCCTTCCAGCGGGCGATGGCGGGTCTGACCGAACGCCGCGGACCGGACCCGCGCGACAGCTTCTGGACCTGGCGGCAGCTGATGTTCCGCTTTCTCGACCGTCTCGACCCCGACCGGATCGAGGCCATCGCCGCCTTCGTGCAGATGGAGATGCTGGAGGCCGGATATGGCTGCAATGTCGAGTTCCACTATCTCCACCACGCCCCCGGCGGCACGCCCTACGCCAACCTCGCCGAGACCGGCGCGCGGATCGCGGCGGCGGCGGAAACCAGCGGGATCGGCCTGACGCTGCTGCCGGTGGCCTATGAATACGGCGGACTGGACAAGCGGGCGCTGGGGCCGGGGCAGGTCCGCTTCGGCAACGACCTCGACCGCTTCACCCGCCTGCACGAGGCCTCCGGCGCGGCGCTGAAGGCGCTGCCCGGCGACACCCGCCTCGGGCTCGCGCCGCATTCGCTGCGGGCGGTGGACCCCGACGACCTCGCGGCGCTTCGCGAATTGGCGTGCGACAACCCCTTCCACATGCACCTCGCCGAGCAGGTCGCCGAAGTGACCGAGGTGCAGGCGATGCTGGGCGCGCGGCCCGTCGAATACGTGCTGGACAAGATCGGCCCCGACGCGCGCTGCACCTTCATCCACTGCACGCAGATGGAACCCCACGAAACCGAAGGGCTGGCCCGCTCCGGCGCGGTCGCGGGCCTCTGCCCGATCACCGAATCGAGCCTTGGCGACGGCATCTTCGACGGGGTGCGCTGGATGCAATCGGGCAGCGCGCTGTCCATCGGGTCGGACAGCAACATCCGTATCGCCCTGGCCGAGGAACTGCGCACGCTCGACTATTCCCAGCGCCTGCGCGACCTGTCGCGCGCCGCGCTGGCGACGCCGCAGAAATCGACCGGCCGGATGCTGTTCGACGCCGCCTGCCACGGCGGCGCGCTGTCGGCGGGGCGGGATTGCGGCGGCATCGCCCCCGGGCACCATGCCGATCTGCTGGCGCTCGACGCCGACCACCCCGACCTTGGCGACAGGCAGGGCGACACTCTGCTCGACAGCTGGATCTTCGCAGGCGACGACCGCATGGTGACAGACGTCTGGTCCGCCGGGCGGCACATGGTGCGCGAGGGCCGCCACATCCGCCGCGACGCCATCACCGCCGCCTATCGCAAGGCGATCCGGGGGCTGGCGTCGTGACCGCCAACTCGTGGCAGGCCGTCCGCGCCGAGGTGCTGCGCCGCATCCGCGCCCGCGAGTGGCCGCCCGGAGAGCCGATCCCGCATGAAGCCGACCTCGCCCTCGAACTCGGCTGCGCCCGCGCCACCGTCAACCGCGCCCTGCGCGAGGTGGCCGAAAGCGGGTTGATCGAACGCCGCCGCCGCGCCGGCAGCCGCGTGGCGCTGCACCCGGTGCGCAAGGCGACGCTGGACATCCCGGTGATCCGGGTGGAGATCGAAAGCCGGGGCGAGGCCTATGATTTCTCGCTGATAACGCGAGAGGAAACCACGCCGCCCCCGTCGATCCGCGCCCGCTTCAAAGCCCCCGACGCGCGCCTGCTGCACGTCACCGGACTGCACCTCGCCGACGGCCAGCCCCACGCGCTGGAGGACCGCTGGATCGACGCGCAGGCCGTCCCCGACACCCTGACCACCGATTTCACGCGCATCAGCCCCAACGAATGGCTGGTCCTCTCGGTCCCCTTCGAGGGCGGCGACATCGCCTTTTCCGCCACCACCGCCAGCGCGACCGAGGCGCAGGCGCTGACCTGCCCTGAAGGTGCGCCGCTCTTCGTGACCGACCGCACCACCTGGCGGGGCGAGCGCACGCTGACCTCGGTCCGCCTGCTCTTCGCCCCGGGCTATCGCCTGCACACGCGGCTGTAAGCCTACTGCAACCGCGCCAGCCAGGTCGCGATCCACGGGAAGGCCATCAGCAGGGCGAGGCAAACCAGCATCGCGCCGACAAAGGGCATCGCCCCCCGGAAGACATGCCCGACGCGCAGGTCGGGGTCGTCCATCGCGCTCTTGATCGTGTAGACCGACAGCCCGAAGGGCGGCGTCAGCAGCCCCATCTCGACCGCCACCACCGTCAGCACGCCGAACCAGATCTTGTCGAACCCCGCCGCCTCGGCCACCGGCAGGGCGATCGGCAAGAGGATCAGCATGATCGAGATCGAATCGATCAGGCAGCCCAGCAGGATGATCAGCAGCAGGTAGATGAGCAGGAACCCCCAGTGCCCCACCGGCCCTTCCAGGAAGAACTCGGCCAGCTCGCGCGGGACGCCCGAAAGCGCCAGCATCCGGCTGAAGAAGGTCGCGGCCAGGATCAGGAACAGGACCGAGACGGTGATCTGCCCGGTCTCGACCAGCAGCCGCCAGAACGTCCCCCGGTCCAGCGTGCGCCGCAGCAGCGCGATGACCAGCGCGCCGAAGGCCCCCGCCGCCCCCGCCTCGGTCGGGTTGAAGAAGCCGCCGTAAAGCCCGCCCAGCACGAGGCCCATCAGCACCAGCACGGGAACCGACTTGCGCAGCATGTCGAGGCCCGAGAAGTTGGTGTATTCCGCCGTGTCCAGCCCCGGTTCGAAGACAAAATCGCGCCGGGTGCGGGCGAGCAGCATGATGGTCGCCGAGAACAGCAGCGACAAGAGGATGCCGGGGCCAATGCCGGCAAGGAACATGCGCCCGACCGATTCCTCGGCCAGCACGGCGTAGACGATCATCAGGAGCGAGGGCGGGATCAGCATCCCCAGCACCGACGATCCCGCCACCACGCCGGTGGCAAAGGTGCGGGTGTAGCCGTGGCGCGTCATCTCGGGCACCGCGACCCGGCTGAAGACCGTCGCCGAGGCGATGGAAATCCCGGTGATCGAGGCAAAGACCGCGTTGGCAAAGACCGTCGCCACCCCCAAGCCTGCCGTCACCCGGCGCAGCAGCCGCTCGAAGACGTCGAAGGTATCCCGCCCGACGCCCGAGATCGTGACCAGCAGCCCCATCAGTACGAACAGCGGCACGACCGCGAAGAGGTATTCCTCGAGGCTGTCGTTCGCCACCTGCGCCATCATCCGCAGGGACACCACCTCGTTCCGGATCAGCGCGACACCCGCGAAGGAGACCAGCAGCATCCCGAAGCCGATCGGCATCCCGAGAAAGATCAGCAGCACCAGCAGGACGATGCCGTAGCCGCCCACCTCCACGGGACTCATCGCGCGCCCCCGGCGGCGACGAACAGGCCCCGCATGGCCGCCAGCGCGCATTCCACGGCGGCAAAGGCAAAGCCGATCAGGATCAGCGCGCGGAATGGCCAGGTCGGCAGCGTGCCAAGGCCCGGCGTCCCGATGAACTCGTCCGAGTCATAATCCTTCATCAGCACCCGGACCGAGGCCCAGGCAATCGCCCCCAGCAGCCCGGCCCCGCAGACCTGGAACACCGCCTGCAACAGCGCGGCGAGCCGCGGCGAGCGTTGCTCGAGCGGGATCGACACCAGCTCGGTCCGCGCCATCCGCCCGGCGCGGATCGTGGTCGCCAGTTGCAGCGCCACGATCATCACCAGCAGCAGCGCGCCCAGTTCCGACACCAGCGGCAGCGACGCCCCCATGGCGTTGCGGGCGACGATATCGGCGCAGATGATCAGCATCAGGATGCCGATCATCAGCGTCCCCATCGCCGCCAGCCCGTCGACGGCCAGCGACCAGATGCGCCGCAGGCCGTCCAATCCAGTGGAACTCACGGCCTCAGAGCTCGTCGTCCCAGTTGCGCACCGGCTTCTCGCCCTTGGCGCGCACGCCGTCGAGGTAGGCCTTCAGGAACTCCTTCGCCGGGATGCCCTTGGCCTCCAGCCCGTCCGCCCATTCCTTGGCGATGTTGGGCATCGCGTTCACCCAGGCCTGCCGGTCGGCCTCGGTCATCGGCGTGATCGTTACCGGCGGGTTCTGCCCTGCGCCGATCTCGACCATCTTGTTCAACACCGCCTCGTGGCGCGTCACCAGATCCTGGCCGTGGCTGACGGTGTAGTATTTCCCGGCCTCGATCATCGCCTGTTGCACCTCTTCCGGCAGGCTGTCCCAGGTGTCGCGGTTGATCGCCACCGCGCCCGAATAGGCGACGCCCATGTCGACGCGGGTGATGTAGGGTGCGACCTCGTAGATCTTGGCGGGCAGCACACCCAGGGCCAGCGACAACACCCCGTCCGACACGCCGGTCTGGATATCGGTGTAGAAGGTCGTCAGCGCGCCATCCACCGCATTCGCCCCGGTGCCGCGCAACCAGTTGCCCAGCACGCCGGGTGCCGACAGTTTCATGCCGTTCAGCGCGGCGAACCCGGCCAGCGGCGCCTTGGTATAGACGTCATAGCCGTCCGTTCCGGTGAACCCGAGCACCTTGAGGTTGTGGCTTTCCCACTCGTTGCGGAACGCCTCGTTGGTTTCGAACAGCTCGCTCATCACCTCCAGCTGGATCGCCGGGTTGTTGGTCGAAAACGGCGCATAGCTCGACGCCTGGCTCAGCGGCAACTTGGCCGCCTCGAGGAACGAGAACACCCAGCCGATGTCCGTCACGCCCTCTTCCACCGAGGTCAGCGTCGCGTTCGCCTTGTAGAGCGTGCCGCCGAATGCCTCGTTCCATTCGATCTTGTAGTTGCCCTTGGCCGCGAGCAGTTCGTCGGTCTTCGCCATGAAGTGGCTCTTGATGAAGCCGACCCAGGGAATCACTGTCGGATGGCTCGATGCGACCGTGAGGTTGATGGTTTCCTGCGCCTGCACGGGCAGCGCCAGGGCGGCTGCAAGCAGCCCGCCGAACAGATGTTTCATTCTCTTCCTCCCCTTGAGAATTCAAGCCCATAGTGCCGGTCTGGCGACACTTGTCGAGTCCCTTGGCCCCGGCTTCATGACGATTTCCGCGTTGCCAGCAGCAGGCTCGTCTCGCTTGTCGCCACCCCGTCCAGCAGGCGGATACGGGCCAGCGCCGCGTCGAAGGCCTCCAGCGTCCCGGTCCCGATCTCGGCGATCACGTCCCAGCGCCCGTTGGTCGAATGCACCCCGCGCACCTCGGCCATGCCCGACAGCGCGCGGATCACCCGCTCGGTCCCGCGGCCCTCGATGCCGATCATCATGAGGCCCCGCACCGGGTCCGACCGCACGTCCTGCTTCAACACCACCGAAAAGCCCAGGATCTCGCCCCGCTGGCGCAGCCGGTCCAGCCGCGCCCGCACCGTGGTGCGCGACAACCCCAGTTCCGCCGCCAGATCCGACAGGGCCGCCCGCGCGTCCCGCTTCAGCGCGGCAATCAGGCGTTCGTCCGTCTTGTCCACCCTGCCCCTCCGTTCTGGCCAGATGCTGCCCGATCTGCGCAAAATGGCAACTGGATTGCAACGCAAAGCGTTGGATACTCTCGTCACCACCCAAGAAAGGAAGGCCCATGCACCGCAACACCGTGATCCTGATCGGCGCGCCCGTGGACAGCGGCAAGCGCCGCCCGGGCTGCCTGATGGGCCCCGATGCCTATCGCACCGCCGGCCTGCCTGCCGCCCTGCGCGACCTCGGCTACAAGGTCGAGGACATGGGCAACCTCACCCCCGCCTCGCACAATCCCGACACCAACGACGGCAAGCTGTTTGCCCCGAACGAAACCATCGCCTGGACTCACCGCCTGACGCGCACGGCGGAGACGGCGATGCAGCGGGGGATGCCGATCTTCATGGGCGGCGACCATTCGCTGTCGCTGGGCACCGTCGCCGGGGTTGCCAATCACGCCGCCGCGCAGGGACGGCCGCAGTTCGTGCTCTGGCTCGACGCGCACAGCGACTTCCACACCGCCGAAACCACCGATTCCGGCAACCTGCACGGCACGCCGCTGGGCTATGTCACCGGGCGCGAGGGCTTTGGCGGTTTCCCGAAGGTGCAGAACCCGGTGCCCCACGCCAATATCTGCATCATGGGCCTGCGCTCGGTCGACCCGGCGGAACGCGCCGCCTTGGAGGCGACCGATATCCGCTACCACGACATGCGCGAGATCGACGAAAACGGCGTCGGGCGGCTGGTGTCGGCCTTCCTCAAGGACGTGGAAGCCGCCAACGGGATGCTGCACGTCTCGCTCGACGTCGATTTCCTCGACCCGATGGCCGCGCCCGCCGTCGTCACCACCGTCCCCGGCGGCGCGACGATCCGCGAGGGGCATCTCATCATGGAGATGGTCAGCGACAGCGGGTTGATGACCTCGCTCGACCTCGTGGAACTGAACCCCTTTCTCGACGAACGCGGCCGCACTGCGCAAGTCATGGTCGACCTCGCCGCCTCCGGCCTCGGGCGCCGCGTCTTCGACCGCCCGACCCGCGCCGCCAACTGATGGAGCCTTTGATGCCCGCCGCCCCGATGCCGTCCGACAAGGCCCTGGTGCCCTTCGTCTCGGTCGACAACATGATGCGCCTGATCCATTACATCGGCGTCGAAGAGATGCTGAAGGGGCTGGCGGGCTATATCGAGGCCGACTTCCGCCGGTGGGAGCTGTTCGACAAGACCCCCCGCGTCGCCTCGCACTCTGCCGAGGGCGTGATCGAGTTGATGCCGACCTCGGATGGCGAGGTCTATGGCTTCAAGTATGTGAACGGCCACCCGAAGAACACGCGCGAGGGCTTGCAGACCGTCACCGCCTTCGGCCTGCTGGCGGATGTGGCGACGGGCTATCCCGTGCTGCTGTCGGAAATGACCATGCTGACGGCGATGCGCACTGCCGCGACCTCGGCGATGGCGGCGAAACACCTCGCTCCGAAGGGCGCGACGACGATGGCGATGATCGGCAACGGCGCGCAGTCCGAGTTCCAGTGCCTCGCCTTCAAGGCGATCTGCGGCATCACCGACGTGCGCCTTTTCGACATCGACCCCGCCGCGACCGTCAAGGCGGCGCGGAACCTCGCCGCCTCGGGGTTGAGGGTGACGTCCTGCGCCTCGCCCGGGGAGAGCATGGAGGGCGCGCAGATCGTCACCACCTGCACCGCCGACAAGCAGTATGCCACCATCCTGAGCGACAACATGGTCGGGCGCGGCGTTCACATCAACGCCATCGGCGGCGACTNNGACTGCCCCGGCAAGACCGAACTCGCCCCGGCGATCCTGCACCGGTCGGACATCTTCGTGGAATACCCGCCCCAGACCCGGGTTGAGGGCGAGATCCAGCAGCTGCCGCCCGACCACCCCGTGACCGAGCTCTGGCAGGTGATCGCGGGCACCGCGCCCGGCCGCCGCTCTGCCGACCAGATCACGCTTTTCGACTCCGTCGGCTTCGCGATCGAGGATTTCTCGGCGCTGCGCTACGTCCGCGACCAGCTGATCGGCACCGCCTTCCACCACGATCTCGACCTGCTGGCGGACCCGGACGACCCCCGCGACCTTTTCGGGATGCTCCAGCGCGCGGGCGGCTGACTCGCCATAACGCCCTGTTAAAAGGTATGGAATCCCTCCATAGGGATGCGTGCCAGCTTGACCGCTCATACAAAAAGAGTAGCGTCGCGCCAGTTTTTCCGCGCCGCTTTCGAGGTGTCCCATGCGCATTTTATCATTGCTCACCGCCCTTACCCTGTTCCTTGCCACCGCCGCCCACGCCAATATCGAAAAACGTGTCGCGCTGGTGATCGGCAACAGCGCCTATACAAACGTCGAACCGCTGACCAACCCGAAGAACGACGCCGTCGAAATGTCGCGCCAGCTCAAGGAGTTGGGGTTTCTGACCGTCGAAGGCACCGACCTTGACCAGAAAGGCTTCCAGGACAAGATCCGCGAATTTGCGCGGCTGTCCATCGACGCCGACCTGACCCTGTTCTTCTACGCCGGCCACGGCATGGCGGTGAACGGCGTCAACTACCTGATTCCCGTCGACGCCCGCATGGAAGACGCCACCGCGCTCGACTGGGAGGCGGTGTCGGTCGATTTCATCACCAAGCAGATGCAGCGGTCGGACGGCGTCAGCCTGATTTTCCTCGACGCCTGCCGCAACAACCCGCTGGCCCGCACGCTGACCCGCTCGATGGGCAAGCTGGCGCGCTCGACGGATGTGTCCAACGGCCTTGCCCGCATGGACATCTCGAACCCGGGCCGCGGCATGGCCGTCGCCTTTGCCACCTCGCCGGGCGAGGTCGCGCTGGACGGCGAAGGCAAGCATTCGCCCTTTACCGAGGCGCTGCTCGCCAACATCTCTGCCCCGAACCGCGACATCACCGAGGTGATGAGCCGCGTGACGGGCCAGGTCTATGATACCACCAAGCAGGCCCAGCGGCCCTGGCTGAACTCGTCCCTCACCGGCCGCGTGATCCTGAACCCGATGGGCAACCCGGAGCTCGCGCCCTCGGAACAGATCGCGCTTGGGACCGAAGAGGCGCCCGCCGCCACCGGCGGCACCGACCTCAACGCCCAGCGGATGCTGTTCCAGATGGCCCGCGACAGCAACCGGATCGAGGACTACCAGGCCTATATCGCCACCTTCCCCGAAGGGCTTTTCGTGACGATGGCGAAGAACTCCATCGAGACTCTCGAGAAGGAGAGGATGGAGACCCAGGTGGCCAGCCTGACGCCGCAAGGCACCGTGGTCCCGCATGTGCAGACACAGGCCACCGGCCCGGTGCTTTTCGCCGTGCCGACCCCGCAGGTTGTTGCGCCCCAGGGCACCGTGATGACCCGCGCCGTCGATCCCGCCGTGCCGCAGGTCACGCCCGAAATGCGGACCCAGCCCGCCAGTGAATTCACCGAGCAGGCCATGGGCATGAACGGCACCCTGCGGCGAGAAGTGCAGGCGCGCCTGAACCTGGCCGGTTTCAACGTCGGCACGCCCGACGGCTCTTTCGGCCCCCGCACCCGCACCGGCATCCAGGGCTGGCAGGCCAGCATCGGCCTTGTGCCCTCGGGCTACCTGAACCACGTCCAGTACAGCTATCTCGCCGCCGTGACCGCGCAGCAATATGCCGTCTGGGCTGCCGCCAACCCGCCCCGCCAGGCCAGCTCGGGCGGGGGCGGCACCACGACGCGCCGCAGCAACAGCGGCGGCAACGGCAACGGTGCGGCCATCGGCGCCTTCCTGGGCGGTGTCGCCGCCGGCATGGCGATCAAGCGGTAAAACTGTCGAAGAAGACAGAAAGGGCGCGGCCACCTGCCGCGCCCTTTTCCGTTCACGCCTCCAGTTCGGCGTCCCAGTAGAGGAAGTCCATCCAGCTGTCGTGCAGGTGGTTCGGCGGAAACTTGCGCCCCGCGTTCCGCAGGTCTTCGGCGGACGGCTGGCGCGGCGGCTTGCGCAGGTGCATCCCCGCCCGCGTCAGCGACTTGGAGCCCTTCCTGAGGTTGCAGGGCGCGCAGGCCGCCACCACGTTCTGCCAGCTGGTGATGCCCCCGGCGGCGCGCGGCACCACGTGGTCGAACGTCAGATCGCCCTTGGCCCCGCAATACTGGCAGCGGAACTCGTCCCGCAGGAACAGGTTGAACCGCGTGAAGGCCGCGCGTTTCTGCGGCTTCACATAGTCCTTCAGCACCACGACCGAGGGGATGCGGATACTGGTCGAGGGGCTGTGCACCACCTCGTCATATTCCGCCACGATCACCACCCGGTCCAGCCAGGCGGCCTTCACCGCCTCCTGCCAGGGCCAGAGCGACAGCGGGTAGTAACTGAGCGGACGGTAATCGGCATTCAGCACCAGCGCGGGGTGGTGTTTCAGTGCGCCGGGTTCGCGCACGAATTCTGTTCGAAAGTCGCCGATCATATGCGTCGCCGCGCCTTTCCTTCTGCCCCGGGGGGCCGGAAGGCTGCCAGCGATTCCGCCAGCAATCCGGCCCGGAGTCAGGGGTGACTATATATCGCGTTCGATTGCTGGCAAGCCTTCTTGGGCCACAACATCTCGGGTTGTGGATAACGCCCGCGTGTAACGCCGCCGTGACGGGCAGGTCTTCCCGAATCCCGGCCCCGCCGTTACCCCGATCCCATGCTGATCCGCTTCAACAAGCCCTTTGACGTGCTGCCCCAGTTCACCGATGGCGAAGGCCGCCGCACGCTGGCCGACTTCATCGCGGTGAAGGGCGTCTACCCCGCCGGGCGGCTCGACCGCGACAGCGAGGGGCTGATGCTGCTGACCGACGACGGGCGGCTGCAGGCCCGCATCGCCGACCCGCAGCACAAGATGCCCAAGACCTACTGGGTCCAGGTCGAGGGGCTGATATCCGACGCCGCCCTCGCCGCCCTGCGCGCAGGCGTCACGCTCAAGGACGGCCTCACCCGGCCTGCGCAGGCACAGCGCATCGACCCGCCCGCGATCTGGGACCGCGACCCGCCGATCCGCGTCCGCAAGACGGTGCCGGATTGCTGGATCAGCCTGACCTTGCGCGAAGGCCGCAACCGCCAGGTCCGCCGCATGACCGCCGCCGTCGGCCACCCGACCCTGCGGCTGATCCGTCATGCCATCGGGCCATGGGCGCTCGACGGACTTGCGCCCGGCGCCTGGGAAGAAACCGCGCCCCGCTAGAGGCTGGTCATCACCCCCGGCTCGAACATCTTGATGTCGCGGCCAAAGGCTCCGATCTCGGCCAGTTTCTTGCGGTAGACGGCGATGTGATCCGACTTGCCATGCGCCTTGAGACAGTCGCCGTCGTCCCATTCCTCGTAAACGCGGAAACAGCCCGGATCCTCGACGCTCCTCCAGAAGGCGTAGACCCGGCATCCCTTCTCGGCCCGGGTGGCGATCGCCACCTCACTCGCCGCCGCCTTCATCGCCTCGGCCTGCTCGGGCGGCACGTTCATGGTTCCGGTCACGATCAGCATGGAAGTCTCCCTCATGTTCCGCCGCCACCCTGTCGCGGCGTCGCGCCGGGGTCAATCCGTGCCTTGCCGCCTCGCGCCCGCTGCGCCACAACGGGGGCCATGACCGCGCTGCTGAACGATCTGCGCCGTTTCGACGCCTTCGGCCAGCGCACGCGGACCGAGACGGATGCGGGCATCCCCTATTTCATCAACGAATACTGGACCGCCGCCCAACGCCGGTCGCACCCGATCCACGAGATCTCCTACCGCGCCTGTTTCAAGGCGCAGCTGCCCGCCTTCTTCATCGACCGCCTGACCGATCCCGGCGCGGGCGTCATCGACCCCTTCATGGGCCGCGGCACCACGCCGGTGCAGGCCGGGCTGATGGGGCGCCGGGCGCTGGGCAACGACATCAACCCGCTGTCGATCCTGCTGACCCGCCCTCGCCTGCGCGCCGTGACGCTCGGCGCCGTGCAATCAGCGCTTGCCACCGTCGACTGGACCCGCGGAGCGATCACCCGCCCCGACCTGCTCGCCTTCTACCATTCCGACACCCTGCGCCAGATCGAGTCGCTGCGCCTTTGGCTTGCCGGACGCGACGATGCCGCCGCCGACTTCATCCGCATGGTCGCGCTGAACCGCCTGTCGGGGCATTCCCCCGGCTTCTTCTCGGGCCGCTCGATGCCGCCCAACCAGGCGGTTTCAGTCGCCGCGCAGGAAAAGATCAACGCGCGTCTCGGGCAAAGCCCGCCGCCCCGCGACGTCGCGGGGCTGATCCTGCGCAAGTCCGCGAGCCTGCTGCGCGGCGGCCCCGCGCCCGACGCCGACCATGTGCTGAGCACCGGCCCGGCCTGGGACATCCCCCTGCCCGACGCCAGCGCGTCGCTCGCCGTGACCTCGCCGCCCTTCCTCGACATCGTGAAATACGCCGCCGACAACTGGCTGCGCTGCTGGTTCGCGGGCATCGATCCCGACGGCGTCGCCATCGACCTGCACCGCTCGGAAGCCGCCTGGACCGCGATGACTGCGCGCGTGCTGACGGAACTCGCCCGCCTACTCAAGCCCGGCGGCCATGTCGCCTACGAGGTGGGCGAGGTGCGCGGCGGCAAGGTGCTGCTGGAACGCCTTGTCTGGCAGGCCGCGGAAGGGCTGCCGCTGGAGCCGCTCGGCGTCATGGTCAACGCCCAGGGCTTTACCAAGACCGCCAACTGCTGGGGCATCGCCAACAACGCAAAGGGCACCAACACCAACCGGATCGTGCTGCTTAGACGGTCCTAGAACCGCCAGGGATACGACCCGCCCAGCAGCACGCTTTGACCCGGCAGGTAGGTCCAGCCCTCGCATCCCTTGTCCAGCCGCTGCGCCAGGTCGCGGTAGAAGGCCAGCCGGGCCACCCCTTGCATCTTTTCCTCGGCAAGCCGGATCGCCTCGGGATAGCGCCCGGCCGAGGCGAGGATTTCGACCGCCATCATCACCTGTTCCGGCGTCGCCAGGACGAAACCCCGCCCCTCGCGCACCTGCTGGGCGACCTGGATGAAGTCCGTCCACGGAAAGTCGTTGGACAAGTTCTTCGGAACCGCCACCCCTCCGACCTGACCCTGCACATAGGGCACCACCGTCCGCAGCGCCCGCATCCAGTCCACCGTCGCCTGCGCCCGCCCGGCGTAGTGGCGCACCCGTGTCGGAATGTCCCATCCCGACATCGAACGATGCAGGTCGGCGACCGGACGGCGCGACGCCACGGCATCCGCAAGGAAAAGCCAGTTGGTCTCCAGCGGCCCCGCCGCCGACAGGTTCCCGGCGGCGACCTGCCCCAGGTACTCCCGCGCCGCGCCGGCGATCTCGCTCTGCCAGCCGGTCTGGTTCAGCAGGGTCATCAGGAAATCCGCCTCGCCCGCCCGCAGCCCTGCCCGGAACACGTCGAAGATATCCACGTCCATCTGGCGAAAGGTCTGCCCCGCCAGAGGCTTCAGCGGCTTGTCGCGTTCCAGCAGCAGGCCGAACGTGTCCGGCGACCGGGACTTCAGCATCTCGTTCTCGGGATGGGCCGCGATGAACTCGCGATAGGCGTGCTGCTTTTCGCGCGATGCGAGCAGCAGCCCGGCAAAGCCGATCTCGCCCGCCTCCTCGGCCCGGCGGGCGATCTTGAGCTTGCGCGAGTCCTCGAGGTCCGACAGCAGCGCAGGAATGGTCCAGCCGCCGCGCCAGTTGTTGTCGAAACGGGGCTGCAACGCCGGGTTGGCCCGGATCTGGCGCAACAGCGCAAAGAAGGTCGCGCCGTCGTCGGCGAGGATCACCTGCCGCCAGAGGTCTGTATCGCCCTGCGCGACACCCGTGACGGGGTCCACACGCAAGGCTGCAAACCCTTGCTCGACGCCCAGCGTGGCAACCGCCCAGACCTGCGACAGCGCAAGCAGATCGCGCGGCGGGCGCCTGGCCTGCGCCGCGACGCTTTGGAACCGGGCCATCGCGGTGTTCGGATCGGGATTGGCGTAATGCAGCCAGAGATACATCGCCGTGCCGCCGAAATTCGCCGGGGCGAACCCCGGCAGGCTGGCGCGCTGGGCGAGGATACGCTCGGACAGGTCGAGGATCTGCGGTGCCTGCGTGCATTGCGCCACCACCGGGGGCACGGGTTTCGGTGCAGGCGGCGCGGGCAGCAGCGCCTGCACCCGTTGCAGCAGCGACCCCTCCGGCCCCGCCTCCAGCAGCGCCCGCGCCATCGGGCTGGCCGGATATTCGCTCAGGATCGCCAGCAGTTCGGCATGAACCTGCGCCACGTCGCCTTGCAAGGCATGATCCATCGCGCGCGCCATGCGCTGTTCGGGCGTGTCCGCGCGGGCTGGCAGGGCCAGCGCGACAGCCACGGCGAGCGTGCAGACAAAGCCCTTGAGACGCATGGACACTCTCCCCTTTTGCGGCAAGCCTACGCTACAGCGCCCGAGGTCGCCAGTCGGTTCCGGATTGGCCCTTTTCCCCTGCCGGACATTGTCCTAGAAGCGCCGCAACTGCCTTGGGGGACCGACATGCAAGAACCCGCGATCACGCCCGACCTCGTTGCCGCGCATGGGCTGAAGCCCGACGAATACCAGCGCATCCTCGACATCATCGGGCGCGAGCCGACGTTCACCGAACTCGGCATCTTCTCGGCGATGTGGAACGAGCA
>JAGRMS010000003.1 GCA_020441135.1 Pseudooceanicola sp. | reverse complement strand
ACGCCGTTGCAGCCGCAGATTTCCGCCTCAGGCGGCAAGGCTGCAACGGCTGAGAGAGGGTCCGCGGCGGTCCCTCCCTGGTAGGCGGGACCGAAGATCAGCGTGTCGCGCATCGCGCTGACGTCCTCGCCCGACTGGATCAGGCCGAAGAACCAGTTGCTGTCGGCGGTGTCGCCGTAGAACACCGCGCCGACCAGCGCGTCGTCCTCCAGCACCAGCCGCTTGTAGACGCCGCGCGCGGGGTCGCGGAACACGATGTCCTCGCGCGTCGGGCCGTCGGCGAAGTCGCCCGCGCTGAACAGGTCGCAGCCCGTCACCTTCAACTTGGTGGAAAGCTGTTTCGGCACGAAGGCGGCGGTGGCCCCGGTCAGCGTGGCGGCGGCGACCCTGGCCTGGTCGTAAAGCGGCGCGACGAGGCCAAAGAGCTGGCCGTTGAGTTCGACGCACTCGCCGATCGCGAGGATGTCGGGGTCGGAGGTGGCCATGCTCGCATCGACCTCGATCCCGCGCGCCACCTCCAGGTGGGCGTCGTTGGCCAGGCGGGTCTCGGGGCGGATGCCGACCGCCATGACCACGAGGTCGGCGGGCAGCGTGGCGCCATCCTCCAGCAGCACCGCCTCGGCGCGGCCTTCGCCAATGATCGCCTTGGTCGAGGCACGGGTCAGCACGCGGATGCCCCGCTTTTCAAGATCCTTTTGCAGGAGATACCCCGCGGCAGGGTCGAGCTGGCGCTCCATCAGGTGCCCCGCCAGGTGGATGACGGTGACGTCCATCCCGCGCAGGCGCAGGCCCGCCGCGGCCTCGAGCCCGAGCAGGCCGCCGCCGATCACCACGGCGCTGGTCCCGGGCGCGGCGCTGGCGGCAATCATTGCATTGGTGTCGTCCAGGTCGCGGTAGCTGACGACGCCGGGCAGATCCTTGCCGGGAACCGGAATGATGAAGGGGGCCGAGCCGGTGGCGATGACAAGCTTGTCGTAGGGCGTCTCGCCGCCGGCGCTGGTCACGACCTTGCGGGCACGGTCGATGCCCGTGACATGTTCGCCAAAACGGCAGGTCACGCCGTGGGCGGCATACCAGCCGTCATCGTGCGTGACGATTTCGGCAAAGCTCTTTTCCCCCGACAGCACGGGCGAAAGCATGATGCGGTTGTAGTTGCCGCGCGGTTCGGCGTTGAACAACGTGACCCTGAAGGCCCCCGGGGCGGTGTCGAACAGGTGTTCGAGCATCCGGCCCGAGGCCATCCCGGCGCCGATGACGACGAGGTTCTGCATGGGCGTCTCCATCAGATGTACCAGGCGACGATGTGGCTAAGCTTGCCGCCGAGGTGGATTGGCAGGGCGACCATCGAGCTGTAGCCCGCCGTCAGCCCCGGCTTGCTTTCGACCAGCGGCACGCCGGTGCCCAGCACGCGCCCGATGGGTCCGGCCCAGGCGGCGGCGGTGCGTTCGTTGCCCGCGTTGTCCGGATCCCACAGCGCGCCTTCGCGGGCGCAGATGCCGTCGATCAGCTTCGCCTCGGCCTTTGCGCCGTTGCGCGCGGGCCGGGCATCCCAAAGCTCGAACCGGCGGGCGATGGGCGTGCCCTTGGCGGACAGCAGGGTAAGCACGAAGGTCTTGTCCCCCGGCACCGGGATCGGCAGGCCAAGGCCGGTAGTCAGCCCCGCCCTGGCCGCGCTGTCGGCGCGGATGAAGCGATAGCCCGACCCGAGGTCGCGCATCAGCATCGGCGTCTCAGCCGCCCAGACCCCGCCGGGCAGGCCCTGCCCTAGCGGGAAATGGGTGTGCTGGCTGACCCATTCGAAGTGCTTCGCGGCCCCGTAATAGCCGTCGTCCAACATCAGCAGGCCATCCGCCTCGTGCCAGACCTCGATGGCGCCGGTGCGGTTGGCGTCGTCGCCGCAGAGGACGACAAGCACCGCCTTCAGATCCTTCCCGGCAAAGACGGGAATCGCGACGGCGCTGGTCAGGCCCGCCTCGCTCGCGGCCTCGGTGCGCTTGAAGTAGGAGCCGTCGAAGCCCTTCAGCACCACGGGGCGCGCTTCGGCCCAGGCCTTGCCGGGCAGGCCCTCGCCTTGTCCGAAGCTGGTGGCGCGCGAGGCTTCGGCAAAGGCGGCAAGGTCGCCGTAGTCGCCCCCGGCCAGCACCAGGCGGCCGTCGGCGGGCACCCAGACCTCGGTCACCTGGATGAAGGTCTTGGCGGTTGTGTCGAGGATGACATCCATGGCGGTCTCCATCTCAGGCGGCCTTCTTCGCAGCGGTCTTCGGGTGCGCGCCGTGCTCGAATTCTTCGAGGAAGTTCAGCACCTGTTCGCGGTAGAGGTAGTAATCGGGGTGTTCGAGCAGCGCCTTGCGGGTGCGCGGGCGCGGCAGGTCGACGTCGAGGATCCGGCCGATGGTGGCGCGGGGGCCGTTGGTCATCATCACCACCCGGTCGGCCAGCAGGATCGCCTCGTCCACGTCATGGGTCACGCAGACGGCGGTGACTTTCGTCCGGGACCAGACCTCCATCAGCACCTCCTGCAACTCCCAGCGCGTGAGGCTGTCGAGCATCCCGAAAGGCTCGTCCAGCAGCAGCAGCTTGGGCGAGAGGGCGAAGGCGCGGGCGATCCCGACGCGCTGTTTCATGCCGTTGGAAAGATCGGCGGCGGGCTTGTCCATCGCCTCGGCCAGCCCCACCCGTTCAAGGTAGTAATCGACCACGTCCTGCCGTTCCTGGCGGCTGGCCTTCGGATAAACCTTGTCCACCCCGATGGCACAGTTCTCGCGCGCGGTGAGCCAGGGGAAGAGCGATGGCGACTGGAAAACCACCGCGCGTTCCGGGTCGGCGCCTTCAACGTGATACCCGTCGAGGCGGATCGCGCCTTTCGAGATGTCGTTCAGCCCCGCCGCCATCGTCAGCACGGTGGACTTGC
>JAGRMS010000283.1 GCA_020441135.1 Pseudooceanicola sp. | reverse complement strand
AGGGTGCATTTCTCGCGCGTCATCTCGGCGGCGATCATCCGCATCGGCAGGTCGGCGATCTGGTCCTCGGGGTAGAGCCACGGCCCCTCGGGCAGTTCGCCCGCCAGCCAGTCGCGCAGGTCTTCGACCCCGTGCCCCTTCTCCGCCGAGATCAGGAAGGTCTTCGCGAAGGCGAACCGTTCGTTCATCGCCTGCGTCAGCGCCAGCAGCGATTCCGCCTTCACGCGGTCGATCTTGTTCACCGCCAGCGCCACCGTGCGTCCCTGCCCCACGTCCGTCAGCCGTTCGAGGATGCGTTCCACCCCCTCGGTGATCCCCCGGTGCGCCTCGATCAGCAGCACCACCACATCGGCATCCGCCACGCCACCCCAGGCTGCCGCCACCATCGCCCGGTCGAGCCTGCGGCGCGGCTGGAACAGGCCGGGCGTGTCGACGAAGACGATCTGGCTCTCCCCCGCCATCGCCACCCCGCGGATGCGCGCCCGCGTGGTCTGCACCTTGTGCGTGACGANNNCCCCGACCATCCGGTTCAGCAGCGTCGACTTGCCCGCATTGGGCTCGCCGATCAGGGCGACGAATCCGGCGCGTGTGGTCATCTTGCGAGTCTCCTTCGGAAGGCGCAGGCCATAGCCGATTTCGCCGCGCTCTGCCAGAGTGGGCCGCGAAAGAGAGGAACCCCGCCGTGACACGCACCGGGCGCGTCTCCTTCGCCCGAGACGGCCCCGAGAACCGGCGCGGGATTCGCGCCGCAGGGTCACGTTCGTCGGGCGGGCGGGTGGAGTGGATGGAGATGGCCGATCAACTGCCAAGAAAGGAAGGATGAAGAGGGGCGTAAATCCCCAAAACCGCACAGACGAAATACTTTCACATTCTCAACACAAAGCCATATTAATCCGCAATTCCAGATTTTCAGAAGAGCGATTCGGCACAGTGGAAATACTTGTCTTTCTCTTTGGCGCCTGCATTGCCGTTGCCGTCTTTCGCGGTTTCACTTCGAGCATAGATACAAAGGGGACGCGCCCAAACTCCGATCACCATCAGCGCAGAGACGATCCGACGCGCCAGCGCGACGTGTATGGTGCGAAGCCATCCACGCTTGAAGACGGTCACCAGCCGAATTCGCACCCGGACCCGAACTATCCGGCGAAAATTCAAGGCCGTGCCCGGATCGTCGATGGCGATACGATCGTCATTGGCAGCACCCAAATCCGGCTGTTCGGCATTGACGCGCCCGAGATTTCCCATCCTCACGGAAACAACGCGAAATGGGCACTTGTCGCGCTTTGCAAGGGGCACCTTGTCACGGCGGACGTCCGGGCAAGAGACATTCACGGGCGCACCGTGGCGCAATGCCGTCTTCCCGACGGGCGCGATCTGTCGGCGGAAATGGTCAGGCTGGGAATGGCCCTCGACTGGCCGAAATTCTCGGGCGGACTATACACCGAACTGGAGCAGGCTGGCGTGCGCAAGAAGCTCTGGCTGGCCGATGCCCGCCAGAAAGGAAGAATGCACGTCTGGGTTCAATTCGAGGCGCGTCAGTTGGCCAACAAGGCGAAACCCTGAGGCGGACAGCGCCCGTTTCTACATCACCACCTTCACCGTCCGTTCGTCCGGCACGTTCACCGTGCCCCTGGCGGTGATGAACTCTTCCATCAGGTCGTAGATCGCCGGCCCCTCGGTGCCCTCGTTGACCGAGGCCCAGCCGCCGACCGTATAGGACTTGTCCGCCTCGATCGGCGTGCCATCGGTCAGCGCCATGTCGGCGATGCGCCCGCCCATGTCGGCGTTGACGTGGCAGGTATAGGTCATGCCGCCCACGCGCACCATGTCGCCGCCCTGCTGGTAGAAGGGATCCTTGTTGAAGAGGTTGTCGCAGACGTCCTCGAGGATCTCCTTCAATTGCGTGCCGGTCATCTCGGTCCGGTAGACCGCCGGGTAGCTCATGGAGGTCTCGGTGTAGAGATCGTCGACCGTGATCTCCTGCCCCGGCAGCAGCGTGGTGCCCCAGCGGAAACCGGGCGAGAGCGCGATCTGGGTATCGCGCAACTCGCGGATGCCCTGGCAGATCAGGTCGTCCCATGTGCCGTTGAAATTGCCGCGGCGGTAGAGCAGCCCTTCGGTCTTGCCCAGCACCCGGTTCAGCTCGGCGGCATGGGGGTCGCGGTATTCGGCGATCTTCGCGGCCATTTCGGCATCCGGCGGGACGACGTCCGAGAAGACCGGGATCAGGGTCGAGTTGTGGCCCGTGACCCGCCCGTCCTTCACCTCGAGATCCACCCGGCCCAGGTATTTGCCGTGGCTGCCGGAGGACAGGATCAGCGTGTTGCCGACCTCCACCGCCTTCGGGATCGCGTCATGGGTGTGCCCCGTGAGGATCACGTCCAGCCCGTTCACCACCGTGGCGAGCTTGCGGTCGACGTCGAAGCCGTTGTGCGACAGCAGCACCACCACCTCGGCCCCCTCGGCGCGGGCGGCGTCGACGTTTTCCTGCATCGTCTCGGCGCGGATGCCGAAACTGTATTCGGGGAACATCCACTTGGGGTTGGCGATGGGGGTATAGGGCATCGCCTGGCCGATGACGGCCACCTTCACGCCGCCCTTCTCGAAGATCTTGGTATGCTCGAAGGCGGGTTCGTCCCATTCCAGCTCGAAGACGTTCTGGGCGAGCATGGGGTAGTTCATGCCCTCCAGGATCTCCAGCAGGCGCTCGGTGCCCAGGGTGAACTCCCAATGCGCGGTCATCGCGTCGGGCTTCAGCAGCGCCATGCAGTCCACCATGTCCTGCCCGTTGGTCTTGAGCGCGGTATAGGAGCCCTGCCAGGTGTCGCCGCCGTCGAGGAACAGCACGCGGTCCTCGCCCCGCTCGGCCCGGATCGCCTTGACCAGCGTGGCGGTGCGGTCGAGCCCGCCGAGACGGCCATAGCTGCGGGCCAGGTCGGTGTAGTCGAGGAAGGTATGGGCATAGGCCAGCGGGCTGCCGCGTTCGATGCCGAAGTGCTTGAGGAACTCTTCGCCCACCAGGTGCGGCGGGATGCCCGCATAGGCGCCGACGCCGATGTTGGTATCCGGCGGGCGGAAATAGACCGGGGCAAGCTGGGCATGGACATCGGTGAAGTGCAGCAATGTCACCTGGCCCGTCGCATCGAAGCGCAGGAGATCGTCCAGCGTCAGCTTCTGCTGTGCCAGCGCCCGTGTCGGGTTGGACCCGTACCCCGCCGCGCTCAGCGCGACGGCGGCGTTCACGCCATACTGGATGAAATCCCGTCTGGTGATGGGCATTGGCGCGCTCCTCCCTCGGACGCATGACATAGATACATGCGAATTTCTTTATGCATTCTAGCGAGGGGGTCGTGGCGCGTCAATCGGTGGGGCCCCTGCGCATCGGAAAATCCGCGACAAAGGCGCTCCGGAAATCATGCCGGGAGAATCATGTCATAAATCAACGAGTTGACCAGCCCGCCGGGCCAGGGCGCTTTCAGAGGGTGGCGAAAACGGCCTTCTGGCGGGGGCTCCAGAGCACCTTCAATCGGTAGCCCTCTTCGGTCTGGACCTCTTCCTGAACCAGTTCGTTCTCGAACAGCCAAGCCCGCTTGCGCCCGTCGCCGAAGCCAAGCGCCAGGCTGTCCTCGGAGCGCGCGTCCTGCACCCGCAGGGCCATCGCCTCGCACAGGGCGTCCAGCCCCTCGCCGGTCAGCGCCGAGATCGCGAAGACCCCCGCATCCCGGTCCGCCCGGGTCCGCATCGCCTCGCGGTCTTCCTCCGGCAGCAGGTCGACCTTGTTCCAGACCTCGAGCCGCGGCACGTCGCGGTCCACCCCGAGCGAGGCCAGGATGCTGTCCACGTCCCGCGCCTGCGCTTCGGTGTCGGGGTGCGAGATGTCCCTGACGTGAACGATCAGGTCCGCCGCCAGCACCTCTTCCAGCGTCGCCCGGAACGCCGCCACCAGCTGCGTCGGCAGGTTCGAGATGAAGCCCACCGTGTCCGAGAGGATCACCTCTGTCCCGTCGGGCAGCCGCAGCCGCCGCATCGTCGGGTCGAGGGTCGCGAAGAGCATGTCCTTCGCCAGCACCTCGGCCCCGGTCAGGCGGTTGAACAGCGTCGACTTGCCGGCGTTCGTATAGCCCACCAGCGCGATGATCGGATAGGGCACCTTGGCCCGCGCCGCCCGGTGCAACCCCCGCGTCTTCGCCACCTTGTCGAGCTGCTTCTTCAGCGCCAGCAGCTGCGTGTCGATCGCCCGCCGGTCCGCCTCCATCTGTGTCTCGCCGGGGCCGCCGACGAAGCCGAGGCCGCCGCGCTGGCGTTCCAGGTGGGTCCAGGCCCGCACCAGCCGCGTCCGCTGGTAGGACAGGGCCGCCATCTCGACCTGCAAGACACCTTCGCGGGTGCGCGCCCGGTCGGAGAAGATCTCGAGGATCAGCCCGGTCCGGTCGAGGATCTTGACCGACCACTCCTTTTCCAGGTTGCGCTGCTGCACGGGCGAGACCGGGCCGTCGATCAGCACCAGCTCCACCTCGTTCGCGGCAAACACCGCTTTCAGCTCGGCAATCTTGCCCGACCCGAACAGCAGCCCCGCATGGGCCTTCGGCAGCGGGACCACGGCAGCGCCCAGCACCTCGATCCCCGGCAGGGCGGCAGCAAGAGACACGGCCTCTTCCAGCGCGGGCTTCGGCGCGCGGCGGCGGTCGTCGGTCTTCAGATCAGGATGCAGCACCCAGGCGCGGGTGGGCAACCGGTCGTGATCCATCAGGAGGCGTCTTCACCCTCGTAGAGGTTGATCGGCTGGGCCGGCATGATCGTCGAGATCGCGTGTTTGTAGACCAGCTGCGACTGCCCGTCCCGGCGCAGCAGCACGCAGAAGTTGTCGAACCAGGTGATCACCCCCTGCAGCTTGACGCCGTTGATCAGGAAGATCGTCACCGGAACCTTGGTCTTGCGCACATGATTCAGGAAAGCGTCCTGAAGATTCTGTCTGTCTGAAGCCATTTTTTGCGTAATCTCGCTGTGTTCTTGCCGAGCGCCTTGCGCCAGCGCGCCTCTTCTCGCAACTATGAAGGCTGGCGCGCGGAGATTCCACCCTAAAAAATCAGACTGTTACTTGCGCGCCGCGCCGGGCCGGTCAGTTGCGCCACAAATCGGGCGTCAGCAGCGCGATGATCGCCAGCATTTCGAGCCGGCCCAGAACCATCGCCGCGCTGAACACGGCCTTGGTCACGGCGGTCAGTTCGATCAGGCGGACGGGGTCCGATCCGCCCAGTTCGGTCAGGGGGCCGGTTGTCGACAGCGCCGCGATGGCCAGCACCAGCGACGGCTCGAAGCCGACGCCAAGCGCCGCGAAGGTCGCGGTCGTCGCGGCCATGGAGATCGCGAAGAGCATGAAGAAGATGAAGGCGAGCAGCGCGCCGTCGCGCTGGATGCGGTTGCCCTGGATGCCCTCGCCCGCCACCGCCGAGGGATGCACCAGGCGCTGCATCTCGCGCACGCCGCAGAGGTAGAGCGCGAAGACCCGCAGCAGCTTGACCCCGCCGGCCGTGGTCGCCACCCCGCCGCCGATGGTCGCCAGGCCGAGCAGGATCAGCCCCGGCGTGGGCAGCCCCGACCATTGCTGCGCCTCGATCCAGTCGGCGCTGGCGAAACCGGTGGTGGTGAGGAAGGACATGACCGTGAAGGCCGCGCCCCAGAGCGCGCCGAGCGCCGAGTCGGTGTTCTCGCCCGCATTCACGTCAATCGCGCCGATCCAGTGGCGCAGGAACAGGAGCAACGGCATCGCCACGACGATCAGGATGCCGATGCGGAACTCGGGATCCTTGTCGAGGCGGGCGTGACCGCGCGCCACGGTGTCGCCCGAGAAGGTCAGCCGCGACAAGGCGAAGAACATGAACAGGAACAGGATCGCTTCGCCCGCGATGCCTGCATGCGCGCCTTCCATGCCCCCGACCGGTGAAATGCCCGAGGTCGCCATCACCGACATGGCGTGGCAGAGCGCGATCAGGGAGCTTTCCCCGACGATGATCAGCAGGATCCAGATCGCAACCGTCAGGCCGACATAGATCGGCGCCAGCGCCAGTGTCGTCCGCGCCAGCCTGTGTCGCGGGTCTGCCCCGGGCCCGCGCATCGGCCCGGCAACCGCCCGTCCGGGCGCGCCCTGCGAGGTGATCTCGAACCCGCCGAGGCTTAGCGGCGCAAGGATCGCCGAGGCCGCGACCCACATCAGGAAGCCGCCCAGCCAGCCCACCTCGGCGCGCCAGAGGTGGAGCGTGCCGCTCAGCCGTTCCGGTGCGAACAGCGTCGCGCCGGTGGTGGTGACGGCGCTGACCATCTCGACATAGGCGTTCAGGAAGGTGGTGGTCTTGAGCGCGTCGTGAAACGGCAGGGCCAGGAAGGCCGGCAGGAGGACGAAGGTGGCCAGCAGCGACAGCAACTGCCCCAGCGGGCTGTGGCGTGACGGGCGGTTGGCCATGGCCAGCGCGATCAGCGTCACGAAGATCAGCCCCAGCAGGCCGGAATAGAAGAACGACCGCGACGTCGGGTGATCGTCCCAGGCCAGGGCGTGCGCGGCGGGCATGAGCATGGACAGCGACGCCAGCCCCGCGACCTGGAGGAACAGCGGCATCCGCAGAAGGGGGCCGGGGATCGGCTGGCGCGCCATCGGTCAGAAGAAGTCGATCGAGACCTGCAACAGGCGCTCGACCTCGCCCACGTCGTCGGCCATTGCAAACAGCGCGATGACGTCGCCGGCCTCGATCCGCAGCGAGGCAAGCGGGCGCATCACCTCGCCGTTCTTCATGATCGCGCCGATCAGCACACCTTCGGGAAAGTCGATGTCGCGCATCGTCTGCCCGGCCAGGGGCGAGGTCGACATGACCTCGGCCTCGATCAGCTCGGCCTCGGCGTCGCCGATGGAATAGACCTGCCGCACCCGGCCGTGACGGATGTGGCGCAGGATCGAGCTGACGGTGGTGGCGCGCGGGTTGATATAGGCGTCGATCCCGAGCGGCGACAGCAGCGGCACCAGCGTCGGGTCGTTGATCAGGGCGATGGCGAAGGGGCAGCCCTCGGCCTTGGCACGCACGGCGGCCAGCATGTTGGTCTTGTCGTCGTCGGTCACGGCCAGCATGGCATCGGCCCGCGCGACCCCGGCCTCGTTCAGCAGCGCGCTGTCCAGCCCGTCGCCGTTCAGCACGATGGTCCGCTCCAGCGCCTCGGCCGCGCGTTCGGCGATGCCCCGGTTCAGCTCGATGATCTTGGCGCGGGTCCGGCTTTTCTCGAGCCGGCGCGCGACGGTCAGTCCGACGTTGCCGCCGCCGACGATGACAACGCGATCCTGCTTCTTCTGCGTCTTGCCGAAGATTTCCAGCGTGCGCGGCACGTCGTCGGCATGGCTGAAGACATAGCAGGCGTCGCCGACAAAGATCTGGTCGCCCGGCTCGGGCGCGAACAGCGTGCCGTCCCGGCGGATGCCGACGACGATGGAGCGCAGGGTCGAGAACAGGTCGGTGAGCTGGCGCAGCGCCGTGTTCACCACCGGGCAGCTTTCGTCGATGGTGATGCCCAGAAGCTGCGCCTTGCCGT
>JAGRMS010000282.1:3739-4186 GCA_020441135.1 Pseudooceanicola sp. | reverse complement strand
TGGGCTGGAAGGTCTTCCTTCCGATGTCGCTCGCCTGGGTGGTCTTCGTCGCCTTCGCGGCCAAGTTCGAATGGCTTGGCGGCTTCTGGGCGCGCTGGGCCGTGGGGGGGTGAGATGAACGACAACGTCGAGAACATCATCCTCGAACAACTCAAGGCAATCCGTTCGGACCTGTCCGAGGTGAAGGGCAAGCTGGAACATGTGGAAACCAGCCAGAAATCGCTCGAAGGCATGATGTTCGGGCCGGCTGGATATTTCCGTGACATTGATATGCGCGTCGAGAACATCGAGACGCGGCTTGGGGGCTGACATGACCCAGATCGACTACACCCGCGCCGCGAAATACTTTCTGCTGGCGGATATCTTCAAGGGCTTCGCGCTGGGGCTGAAGTATTTCTTCGCCCCCAAGGCGACGGTGAACTATCCGCACGAGAAGGGGCCGCTGTC
>JAGRMS010000282.1:0-3558 GCA_020441135.1 Pseudooceanicola sp. | reverse complement strand
CAGGAAGCCTGCCCGGTGGACGCCATCGTCGAAGGCCCGAACTTCGAGTTCGCGACCGAGACGCGGGAAGAGCTGTTCTATGACAAGGCCCGCCTGCTCGCCAATGGCGACCGGTGGGAGGCGGAAATCGCGCGTAACCTCGAAATCGACGCGCCCTATCGGTGACAGCGGGATGAGCACGGCACAGACAGCGGCAATCGGAGGTCTCTGCGGCGCGGGCGTCGTGGTGCTGGCCATGCTGTTGTCTGGGCTGATGACCGGGCCTGAAGGCCCCGCCGGGGCGGCGGGCAACGCGGGCGCTGCGGGCGCTCAGGGCGAGGTCGGGCCAGCGGGCGCAACCGGTCCGGCAGGCCCGGCGGGCGAAGCGGGTCCGCAAGGCGCGGCGGGCGAGCCGGGCGCGCAGGGGCCGGAAGGCCCCGCCGGTCCGCAGGGGCCTGCGGGCACGGGTGACCTGGGCCCCGGCGTGGTGCTTCTGGCGCGCACGGCCGAAGGCTGCCCGACGGGCTGGAGCGCGGGCGGCCGCGTGGTCATCAACACCTCGCCCGAATACGAACTGGCCGAGGGGCAGCGGCGGAGCAATCCGGGCATCTTCACCTCCTCCACCGCCGATTTCGCCAACGTCAACTATGTCCTCTGCCTCCAGGGGGGCCAATGAACGACAGCTTCCAGGCCCTGTTCCAGCAGATGATCGACAACAGCCGCAAGATGGCCGAGTCGTTCAATCCGCAGCTCGCCAGCTTCACCCCGCAGGGGTTCGAGAAGCTGTGGCCGACCATGCCCAAGGACTTCATGGAACTGGTCTGGGGCAACGCCGTCAACAAGGACGGGCTGGACGCCAAGACGCGGCTGCTGCTGACGCTGGCGGGGCTGACCATGCAGGGCGCGCAGGCCGACACGGCGGTGCGCCAGACCGTGCGCCACGCGCTGGAAGCGGGCGCGAAGAAACAGGAAATCGTCGAGACCATCGGCCAGATGTCAGTCTTTGCCGGGCTGCCGGCGATGACGCGGGCGCTGGGGCTTGCACAGGAAGCGATGGCCGAGAACGGGGAAGCCGAGACATGAGCGTATTTGCATTCTACCTCTTCGCCATCAGCGCCATCGCGGGCGGGTTCTTCACGGTAATCAGCCGCCAGCCGGTCCACTCGGTGCTCTGGCTGATCCTGACCTTCATCTCTTCCGCCGGGCTGTTCGTGCTGCTTGGCGCCGAATTCGTGGCGATGCTCCTGGTGATCGTCTACGTCGGCGCGGTGGCGGTGCTGTTCCTCTTCGTCGTCATGATGCTCGACGTGGATTTTGCCGAGCTGAAGGCCGAGATGGCGCGCTACATGCCGCTGGCCCTGCTGATCGGGCTGGTGATCCTGATGCAGTTCGTGATCGCCTACGGCAGCTGGGAGGAAAGCGCCGCGGCCGAGGGCCTGCGCCGCCAGGTCATCACCGGCGAGGTGCAGAACACCAAGCAGCTTGGTTTGATCCTCTACGATCAATATTTCCTGCTGTTCCAGCTGGCGGGCCTGATCCTGCTCGTCGCCATGATCGGCGCGATCATGCTGACCCTGCGCCACCGCCAGGACGTGAAACGGCAGTCGCCGGTCTCCCAGATGATGCGGGATCCGGCGCTGGCGATGGAGCTGAAGGACGTGAAGCCGGGGCAGGGCTTGTGAATGATGGCCCTGCTGCACGGCGTTGTCGCGCATATCGGCATCGCCGGGCTGGCCGGGCTCTGGATCGTGAAGATGGGCGCCGTGGCGCTTGGGTATCGCTGGTATCGCGGCAGGAACGGAGGGACGGGGTCATGACCTCGCAAGGCAGACGGCGGAAGGGCTGGCGCGCGGCGGGCGCGGTTGCGGCGCTGTGCCTGGTGCCCTTGCAGGGTGGCGCCATGGTGCCCCCGCCGCCCTGCGACAACGTCAGCGAGGCGAACATGTGGATTCGGGATCCGACCTTCTTCGGGGACTGGGACGCGCAGACCGGCGTGGTGATCGAGGGATACTCGAACAAGACCCACGTCGTGGACACCGTCTATCGCAACATGCCCGCGCCGGTACCGGCGCTTCAGGGCTTCATCGGCACGCGGATCACCTTCTGCGACAGCGGCCGCATTCTCGCCGTCAGGGACGTGGACCCGGACGAGGCCTTCCCGGCCCTGTCCGCGACCGAGTTCCTGCGCGACAAGTTGAAGGCGAACCGGAAGATAAGCTATGGCGACGTCATGGCGGCGGTGACGGCGGTCTACGGGCGTCCCGTCGAGCTGAAGGAAACGGCGCAAACCTGCGGCTGCGCAGCGTATTTCGATGACATGCGCCCGAAATCGCAGACGCCGTTCCCGGAACGGCAAGACGTGGGAACGTGGTAAGACCGCGCCTGCGCGCGGAAACGGAACGACCGGCGGGACAGCCGGCGCAAGGAACCGAGGGACGACATGATCGGACTTGAACATTACCTCACCGTCGCGGCGACGCTGTTCGTCATCGGCATCTTCGGGCTGTTCCTGAACCGCAAGAACGTGATCATCCTGCTGATGAGCATCGAACTGATGCTGCTGGCGGTGAACATCAACCTGGTGGCCTTCTCGGCCTACCTGAACGACCTCGTCGGCCAGGTCTTCACGCTCTTCGTGCTGACGGTCGCGGCGGCCGAAGCGGCCATCGGCCTCGCCATCCTCGTCTGCTTCTTCCGCAACCGCGGCACCATCGCGGTGGAAGACGTCAACGTGATGAAGGGCTGAGATGCAGGCAGCACCGGCATACGCGGTGGCGCTTGCGCTGGCCGGGGCCCAGGCCACGGCCTGCGAGGCGCCGCTCTACGATCCCACCTGGCGGGACCGGCCGATCAAGGTCGCGCCCGATTGCAGCTTTACCCAGGCCGACGAATTCCCGGGCCAGTCGATCTCCGCCTCGCACGCCCAGAGCATCGGCAACGGGCTGATCGGGCAGGTGGTGACGGAGCATGTGGCCTGCGGCACCTACCAGACGCTGCTGGTGGTCGACTGTCCGAACGCCGCGGCGCTGATGATCGAGGCGCCCGAGGGCAACCCCCCGGTCAACTTCGGCGGCAGCAACAACCGCGAGATGAAAGACCTCTACGCCCCGCGCGGCAAGCTGCGCCTCAGCGCCAACGGCAGCCTCGACGCGCTCGAGGCGCAGGCGAAGCGTCATGGCTACGACCATTCCCGGGACGTCCAGTCCCGGATCGAGAAGATGAAGCAAAAGAACCGCTACAACCCGTATTGCGGGTGCCCGCTGTTCTATCCCGACAGCGCCGGGGCCGCCAAGGCCACCGGGCGCGCACAGAAAAAAGGCTGAAGCCGCATGGAAACCATCATCCTCTTCGCCCCCCTCGTCGGCGCGCTGATCTGCGGCTTCGGCTGGAAGTTCATCGGCGAGACCGCGGCGCTCTGGGTCGCGACGGGCCTGTTGTTCCTCGCCTGCCTGCTGAGCTGGATCACCTTCCTGTCCTTCGGCGGCGTGACCGAGCACATTCCCGTGCTGCGCTTCATCGAATCCGGCGCGCTGTCGACCGAATGGGGCATCCGGCTCGACCGGCTGACGGCGATCATGC
>JAGRMS010000281.1:356-5844 GCA_020441135.1 Pseudooceanicola sp. | reverse complement strand
GGACACCGACCAGTTCCCCAACAACACGCCCGAGGTGGCGCTGGCCTATTACCACATCCTCAAGGCCGGGGGCTTCACCACCGGCGGCACCAACTTCGATGCCAAGATCCGGCGTCAGTCGCTGGATGCCGAAGACCTCGTCGCCGCCCATGTCGGCGGCATGGACATCTGCGCCCGGGGCCTGAAGGCCGCGGCGGCGATGATCGAGGACGGCGGGTTGGACAAGGCACTGGCGGACCGCTACGCCGGCTGGGCCTCCGACAAGGGCAAGGGCATTCTCGCCAGCGACCTTGACAGCCTCTCGGCCCGCGTCTTGGCGGGCGAGATCGACCCGCAGCCCCGCTCGGGTCGGCAGGAGATCCTCGAGAACTACGTGAACCGCTTCGTCTGAGGCGGGTCGGGAGGGGGGCAGGATCAACGATCCTGCCGGTGTGGACCCGCGAGGGATCACGGCCGCACAGGTCGCGTTCTGACACTGTGCGGATCATCTTTGGCGACAACGACACCTGCAAATTTGCCGGACGATCCGCCGTTTTCCGGGTTTCAATCTGCAATTTTGCCGGTCACTGTCTCGCTCCAAACCTTGGCCGCAAGCCTTGCCCACCGTAGGATGCGTGTTCCGCAGTCATTTTCCCGTCCCCCGCGAGACGTTTCATGTCCGTTCGATCTGCCTTCCGAACCCTTCTGATCCGCGCCGCCCTGACGCTTTTTGCTATGCCTACGCTCTATCTGGTCGCGGCGCTGGTTGGGGCTGCCCTGCCTTCGGGCCGCGCCGCTCAGGCGCCGGATCATCGCATCGCGCTTGTCGCCGGGCCGATCCATTACGATCTCCTGCTGCCGCTCGATCCGGAAACCCGCGCTCGATTCGGCTGGCTCGCCAGGTCGGGTATTCCACTGGATCATCCCGACGCCCGCTGGCTGGTGGTCGGCTGGGGCGCGCGCGCGTTCTACACGACGGCTGGGACGTACTCTGATGTTCAGGCAAGCGCCGTCTGGCGCGGTCTGACCGGAGATTCCTCGGTGATGCATGTCAGCCTTGCCGGGGATCTCGACGGTATCCGGCATCAGGTTTTGCCGCTGGACCGGGAGCAGTATCAGGCACTGACGTCTGCCATCATCGACCGCTTCTCGGAAGGCGCGGAAACCCGCGCGCTGCCTGTTCCAGGCTTTCACGACTACGACAGGTTCTACCCGGCCAAGGATCGCTTTGATCTGTTCCGAACCTGCAACGTCTGGATCGGATCCGTTCTGCGCAGCGCCGATGTTCGCTTTGGCCGCTGGACACCCCTGCCGGTCTCCGTGCGGCTTTCAGCGTGGCTCTGGACCCCGGGCTTTTCGCGCCATGCCGTAGTCTCGCCCGGCCCTGCTTCCTTGCCGCGCGCGGTCGCAGATTGAGGGGAAACACGCCTTCACACGGGCGGAATGAGCCTGGAAAAAACCGGGACAGAATCGTGTCCCAGATCCACTCCCGACGTTAATCCATATAAATCAATAGCTTGACCCCCCGTCCTAGCTAGGACACTTTTGAGGACCGCTCTCCGAAGATCGCCGACCCCACCCGGACATGGGTCGCCCCCAGGGCAATCGCGCTCTCGAAATCGCCGCTCATTCCCATCGAAAGGCCGCTCAGGCCATTCCGCTCGGCAATCTTCGCCAGCAGGGCAAAATGCAGCGAGGGTTCCTCCTCGACCGGCGGAATGCACATGAGTCCCCGCACCGGCAGGTCCATCGCCCGACACTCCTTGACAAAGCCATCTGCCTCGACTGGCAGCACCCCGGCCTTCTGGGCCTCTTCGCCCGTGTTAACCTGGATGAACAGCTCGGGACAGGCCCCGGTCTCCTGCGCCAACCGGGCCAGCGTCGCTGCCAGCTTGGGACGGTCCACCGAATGGATCGCCTGAGCCAGTTCCATCGCCTGACGCGCCTTGTTGGTCTGGAGCGGCCCGATGATGTGCAATTCGATCCCGTCGAACCGCCCGCGGAAGGCGGGCCACTTGCCTGCCGCCTCCTGCACCCGGTTTTCGCCAAAGACCCGGTGCCCGGCTTCCAGCACCGCCTCGACCCGCGCGTCGGGCTGCATCTTGGACACGGCGATCAGCGTGACCGATCCGGGGGCACGCTCCGCCTTCCGCTCCGCTGTCGCAACTCTGTCCCGGATCTCGTCTAGCGACATGGTTCGCCTCCTGCATTCGCGAGTCCAGAAAGACACCAGCGGGGCGCAAAAGGAAAGAGCGGACCGGATGGCCCGCTTTTCCGCGGATCGCAGCCCTCAGAACTTGAAGTAGACGCCGGCCTGGACCTGGGTTTGATCGTTCGACGAGCGAACCGCCCCCGCCTCGAACGACGCACCACCGCCGAGATCGTAGGAATAGTGGATACCCCAGGACTCGCCCTCGCCGCCGGTCTTGTTGCCCAGCGTCACGTCACGGTTGTCCCGGCCCTGCGCAATCGCACCGGCATCTGCCGCGTCTTCCGAGGTTGCGAAAAGCACGATGCTTGACGCCGTTCCGACATCGAAATCGGCATAGACACCGACCTTGTCGATTCCCTCGTTATCGGCATAGGCGACCCGAACGCCAATCGGGCCGAATTTGCCCATCACGGCCAGGATCGTCTTGTCCTCACCCGCTGTATCCGATGCCTGGCCGGCAAGAACCGCGGTCCAGTGACCAAGCGTATAGGCGAGATACATTGCTGTCCTGCCGACCCGGCGGGGTCCGTTATCCTCGCTGTACGACAGATGGCCGGCAAAGGCGCCCGCCTTGTAGATCACCTCGATGCCGTTCGCCCCGGCACCGGTCGAGGAGTAGGCGTCCCAGTTCGAAAACTGGCGCGGAACGTTCACCGCGACGTTGCCGACCTCGTCGTGAAACCCGGCGCCGTCGATTCCGATACCGGTCGAGGCGGTTGGCAGCTTGAACCCGGGCATCGCATCGATGGCACCCAGGATATTGCCGACCCCGACCGTCAGGTTGCCGTAGCGCGCATACATGTAAGGTCCATTCGCGACCGCCGTGTTGGGAGTGTTGTCGCGGCTCTCGGCTTCAAAACGGAATCGTGCGCCAAGAGTCACGCCGCCATCCGTCACCGTGGAGGCATCGATCTGCATCCGCAAACGGGTGGTCAAGGTTGTCTTCGAGATGCCGTTGATCGCGTGCCCGTTCCGGTCGTTGTAATCCAGGCCGAACCGCCCATACCCGCTGACCTTGATTTCGGCCGACGCCATCGTCGCGGTTGCCATCGCGACGCCCGCGACAACGATCAAGGTTCTCATTTCCGATCTCCTGGTTCCGAAGTGCCGCCAGATACTGGCGCGAAAAGAAAAGGGCGGGTCCGAAGACCCGCCCAGATTCGCACGCCATAAGCGAGCGTGTCGTTCAGCTTAGAAGCTGAAGAACACACCGGCCTGGACGCGGGTGTTGTCGGTCGACGCCTTGACGGCACCGAAGGTGAACTCTGCACCGCCGCCGAGGTCGTAGACGTAGTTGATACCGATCGAGGTGCCTTCACCGCCGGTGTCCGAAGCAGCGCCGACGCGTGCGCCGACGTTGTCGCGGTTGTCACGGCCCTGGGCGATCGCGCCGGCGTCGGCTGCGTCTTCCTGGGTCACGAACAGACCGATGGTCGATGCGGTGCCGATGTCCATGTAGCCATAGAGGCCGGCTTTCTGGATGCCGTCGTTGTCAGCAAATGCAGCGGCGACGCTGAAGTTGCCGACCTTGCCACCGATGGTCAGGACGGTCTTGTCTTCACCGATGATGTCGGAGTCCTGGGTTGCCAGGGCAACGGTCCAGTCACCGAAGGTGTAGGCGACGTGTGCCGCGATCCGGTCAACTGCGCGGGGGCCGTTGTCGGTCGAGTACGACAGGTGCGCCTTGAAGGCACCAGCCGAGTAGATCACTTCCAGGCCGTTTGCACCGACGCCGGTCGAGTCATACGAGTCCCAGTTGAAGAACTGGCCAGCGACGTTGCCTGCAACGTTGGTCACAACGTTGTGGAAGCTCATGCCGTCGATACCGAAACCGCCCGCGGAGGTCGCGGTGTAGAGGTTCGGAGTGGCTTCCAGAGCGCCGATGATGTTGCCGACACCCAGGGTGAAGCCGCCGTAGGTGGCATAGAAGCGCGGAGCGTTGAAGCCAGCGCCGGCCGGGCGGTTGTTGCCGCTGGAAGCCTGAACGCGGAAGCGGGCACCCAGGGTGACGCCGCCGTCGGTGACGGTGGAGGCGTCAAAGTTCAGGCGCATACGCGACGTGATGTTGGTCGACGAGACGCCGTTGGCGGCGCGGCCACCGGCTGCGGTGCCGGTACGCTCGTTGGCGTCGTTGTAGTCCAGACCGAAACGGGCATACCCCGTGATCTTGACTTCGGCGGCGGCCATGGTCGCGGAAGCGATCAGCGCCGTCGTTGCGAAGAGAACCTTTTTCATCGTTTTTCCCTCGGTTTCAAATCATACGCCCAAACCAGAGAATCTGATGTGGGTATGGGCAGCGGTTTCGCTCTTTCCCCCCCGTCTTGGCAAGGCTCGCTGCCGGGATTGGGGCAAAGTCGTGGCGGATGGTGCAGCTTTGCCACAGTAATTCCAACCCACCGGCAGCAAAGGGCCTTTATGGGGTGCCGAAGGCCGCGGCGACTGGCCGGAGCGCCGTTTGATCGCCCGCGCGCGCAAGGGGTGGCGGGCACATTGCGCTTGCCCACAAGGGCGGGCTTGGGTAGGACATTTCCTCAGGAAAAGACCGGAACCTGACATGACAGTCGATCGGCCCCTGCGGGTGACATTCATACTGGCGCTGTGCCTTGCCGTCGCGGCCTGCGGCGGGCGGCGAAGCGGCGGGCCTCCGGGCGGGCTGCTTGGGCCGGTGACGGTCGGTTCCTCGCAGGACGAGAAGACGCCTTACTCGGGTCCGCCGGGCGAGAATCCCGGCCAATACGCCAAGTCGTCGATCTGGGACGTCTTCGGGCCGAACAAGAGCGACCAGTCGGTCAACGTGAACCGCTACATCTGGGCGGCGACGCTGGATGTGCTGAACTTCCTGCCGGTGCAGTCGGTCGATCCCTTCACCGGGATCATCGTGACCGGCTACGGCAACCCGCCGGGCGGCGGGCGGGCCTATCGGGCGACGGTGCATGTGCGCGACCCGGCGCTGGACGCGCGGTCGCTGAACGTCTCGCTGCACAGCCAGGGCGGCACGGTCAGCCCGGCGACGGCGCGGGCGGTCGAGGATGCGATCCTGGCGCGGGCGCGGCAGCTACGCATCCAGGACCGGAAGCTATAAACCGGGGGCGGGCGCCGTCCTTGCCCCCTATCCGGCGCCGGGCCCCTGCCCGGCGCGTTCGTTTTCAGGAAAGCCAACCGCATGTCGCGTTACTCCGCAGCGGAAATCGAAACCAGGTGGCAGCAGGCGTGGGACGAGGCCGGGCTGTTCCGGGCCACGCGTGACCGCAGCAAGCCGAAATACTATGTGCTGGAAATGTTCCCCTATCCGTCGGG
>JAGRMS010000281.1:0-324 GCA_020441135.1 Pseudooceanicola sp. | reverse complement strand
GGGCGACGTGATCGCGCGCTACAAACTGTCCACCGGGCATAACGTGCTGCATCCGATGGGCTGGGACGCCTTCGGGATGCCGGCCGAGAACGCGGCGATGGCGATTGGCGGGCATCCCAAGGACTGGACCTATCAGAACATCGCCGACATGCGGGCGCAGATGAAGCCGCTGGGCCTGTCGATCGACTGGAGCCGCGAGTTCGCGACCTGCGATCCGGAGTATTACGGGCAGCAGCAGGCCTTGTTCATCGACATGCTGGAAGCCGGGCTGGTCGCGCGCAAGAACGCGGTGGTGAATTGGGATCCGGTCGACATGACCGTGCT
>JAGRMS010000029.1 GCA_020441135.1 Pseudooceanicola sp. | reverse complement strand
GAGCAGGCGTAGGGCGGGGCTTGCCCCGCCGCTCCGGTCACACCCCGAGGCACCAGCGCATGATCGCCTTCCGGGCGTGCAGGCGGTTCTCGGCGGACGCTGCCGCATGCCCACCCAGCGTGACCGCAAGGTGCAGCGATCCGTCGGAACGCGCGCTACCGGCAGCGCAACCGGGTCGAGCGGTTCCTCGACGAGCTCAGGCACTGACGGGGGATCGAAACCCGATACGAAACGCCAGCCCGCAACGCCCTCGCGGCCGCTCCCATCGCCTGCTCACGGCCATGGGTCAGCTATTGTGTGTCCGCATCGTCCTGCGGACATTGGCGGCGCGACACCGGATCCCGAGGCGGGGAACGGCCCTGCCGGTCGTGGCCCGACCCCGATACGCGTGGAGACGCCTTGGCGACCGCGCGGCTAGGCATGGTCTGTCGGCCGGTCGTCCCGGGAACGCATCGTGGCGGATAACCGGGCCACCACAACGCCAAATTTCCGGAACTCCGAGCAGTTGACGATAGTCCCGTCGGGGGTCAGGTACATCCAGTCGACGACCCTCAGAACATGGGCCCCTGCATCTTCGGCCAACCGCAACCGGTAGCGCATTTGCACCGCTCCGCCGACGACGACACCTTGCCCGGTCCCGATCACATCCGCCGCGGTCGCCTCGAACCGGTCGGCGTTTCGCATCACCAGGCGCCACTCCCGATCCTGGGTTGCCCCGCTGGAATAGCGGTAGTGCTCACGCATCGTGCCGTGGTTCCCTTGCCACGCGGCCTTGAAATCCCCCGAGAAGCGCGAGACGACACGCCCGGTCGGGCCGAAGATCACGCCGTCGCAGTCTATCACCCCGTTCAGGTATCGGCGCAGGTCGAAGGGCTCGCCGCCGTAATCCGACGGCCGCTGTGCCGAAAAGCCGGCCAGCCGGTCACGCGCCAGCCCAAGCGCCGCGACCGAGGCGCCGCCGATCAGGAAAGCTGTCAGCGTGTCCATCTCACCGGCTCACCTCTTCGAGCGGCGGCGCGGGCCGGTGCCGGAACGGCGCGCCCTTCCACCAGAGCTTCAGGGCCTGCCAGTGGATCAGCGTCAGCACCCGCCGAGAGCCAAGCCGAAAAACCATGCGTAACGCCCCCTGCCGTGTCAGCGGGGTCAATCGCCCCGAGAGGGTCGCGATCAGCCCGCCCCCCGTCTCACCGTAGACGATCCTGACAGCGAGCCGATCCTCCCGGACGTCGAAGCGGAACCGATAGCGCCCCGCCACCGGCTGGAAGGGCGAGACATGGAACACCTTCACGGCATCGATCTCGTCCGAGGCGGCGATCACCTCCAGCCCCGGACGGTGGCAGAGATAGGAATGCCGGTCGCCGTAGGTGTTCGTCACCTCGGCGATGACGGCGATCAGCCCGCCCGAAGCTTCCTCGCAAAGCCAGAAGCTGACCGGGTTGAACGCATGCCCCAGAACGCGGGGCTGGGCGAGCAACCGCAGGCGCGCCACGCCTGTCACCCGATGCGCCACCAGCACCTCGCGCGCCCAGGCCGCGCCGCGCCCCTGCCCCGGCGGGCCGCCATGATCGCGGTCATGCAGCGACAAGATGCCTGCCCGGTTGCGCCGGAACCAGGGCGCACGGACCGTTGCCTCGGCATCCAGAAGGACATAATCGACCGCATAGCGAAAGCTGTTGCGCACCGCGCCCATGCGCGCGTGCGAGGTATAGCCCGCCAGGTGTAAAACCCCGCTCATTCGGCCGCCAACCGGGCCATGACCGTCCGGTTGATCCCGTCGACCACGTCGATGGCGCTGGCCAGCCCGTCCTCGTGGAAGCCGTTCTTCACCCAGGCCCCGCAGAACCACGTCCCCCGCGTGCCGTTGATGTCCGCCAGCCGCGCCTGCGCCTGCAAGGCGCCGATGTCATAAACCGGGTGGCGGAAGGTCACCTGGTCGTAGATCAGTTCCTCACGGATCGTGCGCCTTGTGTTCAGCGTGACAAACAGCGGATCGTCGTTGGGGATCGGTTGCAGCGAGTTCATCCAGTAGGTCAGGTCGATCCGGTCCGAGGGGGCGTTGCGGTCCTCGGTATAGACCCAACTGGCCCAGGCCTTGCGCCGCTTGGGCATGACCGAGGGGTCCGCGTGAAGCACGACGTCGTTCGGCTGATAGCGGATGGCCCCCAGCACCGCGCGTTCTTCCCGGCTCGGGTCGGCCAGCAGGCGCAGGCTGTCGTCGGAATGCACCGCCATCACCACCTCGTCGAACAGCTCCCATTCGCCGCCCTGCGCCCGCACCTCTACCCCCAGCCCCGTCCGACGCACGCCGGCGACCGGCGTCGCCAGCTTCGGATCGACCCCCTTGCGCCGCATCGCCTGCTCCAGTCGCGTGACGTATTCGACCGATCCGCCCTGGACCGTATACCACTGATGCTGCCCGCTGTGATGCAGCAGCGCGTGGTTCTCGAAGAAGCTCACCATCGCCCAGGCCGGGAAGTCGAGGATGCGCTCCTTCGGCGTCGACCAGATCGCGCCCGACAGCGGCAGGAGGTAGTAGTCGCGGAACCACGGCCCCATCCCAAGCTCGTCCAGCAGCGCCCCGACGGTCAGGTCGCGCCCGCGCGCCGTCGGGACGGCGCGGGCATTGAACCGCAGGATGTCGCGCAGCATCCGCTGGAAGGCCGGGCGCAGCAGGTTGCGGCGCTGGGCGAACACAGCATCCAGCCGGTGCAGCGCATATTCCAGCCGCCCGCCGTCGACCGAGACGCCGAAACTCATGTCGCTCTTCACCACCGGCACGCCGAGGCAGGCGAACAGGGCGACGAGGTTGGGATAGTTCACCTTGTTGAACACGATGAAGCCGGTATCCACCGGCTGGTCGCGGTTCTTGCCCGCCAGCACGGTGCGCGCATGGCCGCCCAGGCGCGGCGCGGCCTCGAACAGCGTCACGGCATGGGTATCGGCCAGCAGGTGCGCCGCCCCCATCCCCGAAATCCCGCCACCGATCACGGCTATCTTCCCTGGTGCGCGGGCGGCGGATTCAAACGGCATGAGCGTTCCCTATGGCAAGTGGTTGCACAGCCTACGCAGGAGACCGGGAAACGGATGCAAAAGATTTCGCGCCGCTCCGGTGATCCGCTCGCGCCCCCGCGCCGTAGACCGTGCATGCTGATCGCGCTAGAACCTCTGGATGACGTGAAGAGCCCGGAGCCCCCGCGCCGGGACAGCCATTCGGGAACGGGCCGCAGGACGGTGACGACGGACGACACAACCGACTGGCCCGCGCTAATGCAACGGGTGCGCGACCACCGGGACCGGGTTGCCTTCGCCGCGCTGTTCCGCCACTTCGCGCCGCGCCTCAAGGGGTTCCTGATGAAGTCGGGCATCGACGCCGCCCGCGCCGAGGACTGCGCGCAAGAGGTGATGACGGTGCTCTGGCACAAGGCGCATCTCTTCGACCCCTCGCGCGCCTCGGTCGCCACCTGGGTCTTTACCATCGCCCGCAACCGCCGCATCGACCTCTTGCGCCGCGACCGCCGACCCGAGCCCGAAGACCTGCCCTGGGGCCCCGAGGCGGAACCCGACCCCGACGACGCGCTGGCCCTGCAACAGGACAGTGAACGCCTGCGGCGGGCGCTGAAGGCGTTGCCCGAAGCGCAACGCAGGCTGATCGAGCGCGCCTACTGGGGCGATGCCACCCATAGCGAGATCGCGGCGGCCACCGGGCTGCCGCTTGGAACCATCAAATCGAGGATACGCCTGGCGCTGGACCGCCTGCGCCACGCAATGAAGTGACCGATATGGACGACATCACGCATCACATTCCCGACGATTGCCTGCTCGCGTATTCTGCCGGAACCCTGCCCGAGGCGTTTGCGCTCATGGTTGCCGCGCATCTGACCCTCTGCGACTCCTGCCGCGCGGCGGTCGCCGCCTATGACAGTATCGGCGGCGCGCTGGTCGAAGACTCCGCGGCCCCGCTCGACGCCGACAGTCTCAACGCCACGCTGGCGCGGATCGAAAGGCCCCGCCCGGCCGAACCGGAGCGCCTATCCTGCGCCGTGCTGCCCGCGCCGCTGACCGACTACATCGGCGGTGACATTTCGGCGGTGCGCTGGCGTCCCGTCGGCCTTGGTGTCCGGCAGGCGATCCTGCCGACCTCGGGCAAGGCCACCGCCCGGCTGCTCTACATCCCCGCCGGTGCCTCGGTGCCCGACCACGGCCACAACGGACAGGAACTCACGATGGTCCTGCAAGGGGCCTTTTCGGACGCGGGCGACCGTTTTGCGCGCGGCGACGTGGAGACGGCGGACGAAAGCCTGGAGCACACGCCCGTCGCGGATCCCGGGGCCGACTGCATCTGCCTTGCCGTTACCGACGCCCCGCTGCGCTTCCGCGGCCTGCTGCCGCGCCTGATCCAGCCGCTGCTGCGGATCTGATCCGCAACGGCTGCTTCTTCTGGCTCAAATACGCCCTTTTCCCCGCCCGCCTCCCTGCGCTAGGCCAGCGGGGAGGAGACGCAACCATGCCACAAACCCCCTTTCCGCCCCTGTCCGACGCCGATTGGCCCGAGGCCGCGCGCGCCCTGCGTGACGGCTTTGCCGGCGGCCTGAACGTCTATCGCGTGATGGCGCATCACCCGGCCCTGCTGAACGCCTGGGCCCCGCTGCGCGCGCATGTGGTGGTGGACAACGTGCTTGGCAAGCAGTTCTCCGAGGTGGTGATCCTGCGCACCGGCGTGAACCTCGCCTCGTCCTACGAGTGGAACCAGCATATCGTCCGCGCCCGCGCCTGCGGGATGAGCGACGCGCGCATCGCCTCGATCAGGGGGGCAACAGCCGATATGGCCGCGGACGACGCCACCCTCGCCACCGCCGTCGACGATCTCTTCACCACCAAGCGCCTGACGCCGCCGACGCGCAATGCCCTGGCAGCCCTCGTCGGATCGCAAGGCGTCTTCGACGTCATCGCCACCGTCGGTTTCTACTCTACCCTCGGTTATATCCTGAACAGCTTCGACACCCCGCTCGACGACGATATCGCCATGCAGCTGGCCGCGAACCCGCATGCCCCCTGACCTTGCCCGCGCCTGACATTCCGGGCATTGAAGGGGGTAACAGAGGAGAATCCCATGATCATCGACGGACAGGCCGCCATCGTCACCGGCGGCGCATCGGGACTGGGCGGTGCCACCGCCGAACTGCTGGCGAAGGGCGGCGCGAAAGTCACCATCTTCGACATGAACGCCGACCTGGGCGAAGCGAAGGCCGCCGCGATCGGCGGCGCGTTCCAAAAGGTCAACGTCACCGACGAAACGGCGGTGGAAGAGGCGATCGCCGCCGCCGAGGGCCTGCACGGCAAGGCCCGCATCCTGGTCAACTGCGCCGGCATCGGCCCCCCGGCCAAGGTCGTCGGGCGCGATGGCTCGGCCCTGCCGCTGAAGGACTTCCATTCGGTCATCAACGTGAACCTGCTCGGCACCTTCAACGTGCTGTCCAAGTTCGCCGCCGCCCTGCACCAGGAAGCGCCGCTGGGCGAGGAACGCGGCGTCATCATCAACACCGCCTCGGTCGCCGCCTTCGACGGGCAGATCGGCCAGGCCGCCTATGCGGCCTCGAAGGGCGGCGTGGTCGGCATGACCCTGCCGATCGCCCGCGAGATGGCCCGTTGGGGCATCCGCGTCGTCACCATCGCGCCGGGCCTGTTCCTGACCCCTCTGCTCGCCTCGCTGCCGAAGGAGGCGCAGGATTCGCTGGGCGCGCAGGTGCCCTTCCCCAGCCGCCTGGGCGATCCGTCGGAATACGCGAAGATGGTCGCGGCGATCATCGACAACCCGATGCTGAACGGCGAGACGATCCGCCTTGACGGTGCGATCCGCATGGCGCCGAAATAGGGGAGCCTGGCCAATGAAGCTCTTCGCCGCCGGAAGCCGCCCTTCTCAGAAGGCCGGCCCCGACTATTTCACCGGGACCGTCTGGCAGGATCCGATCATCGAAGCGCCCGAACCCGCCCGCACCCGCGCCCTGCGGGTCGCCTTCGAACCCGGCGCCCGCACCGCCTGGCACACCCATCCGCTGGGCCAGACGCTGCATGTGCTGTCCGGCTGCGGCCTGTTCGGCCTGCGCGGCGAGGCGCCCCGGGTCATCCGCCCCGGCGACACGATCTGGATCCCGCCGGGCGAGGAGCACTGGCACGGCGCCGGCCCCGACACCGGCATGGTTCACCTGGCGATCCAGGAGGCCGAGGGCGGCCGCGCCGCCGACTGGCTGGAACACGTCAGCGACGAGGACTACAGCCGCGCGCCGGCCTGAACCGAGCAGCCAAGAAATGGAAGCACGCCCCCTGCTTCCATTTGCTCCAAATATCCTCGCCGAAGGCAACGCGCCGCAGGCGCGTCCCCACATGACGCCCTAGGCGCGCGTAGGGCGGGGTTTACCCCGCCGCCCGCCTCACGCCACGTCCACCACGATGACCGAGATATTGTCCGCCCCGCCCCCGGTCAGGGCGATGTGGATCAGTTCGTCCGACACCGTCTCAAGCGGATGGCGTTCCAGCGCGGTCTGGAGGATGCGGAAGGTCGCGTATTTCGTCAGCCCGTCCGAGCAGATCAGGAAGCGGTCGCCGGACCGGGTTTCGCCCCGCACCTTGTCCAGTTCCAGCACCTCGCCGACGCCCACCGCGCGGGTGATGGCGTTGGAATGGGGGTGCTGCTCTGCCTCGTCCCAGGTCATCCGGCCCGAGGCGACCAGTTCGGCCACCGCCGAGTGGTCGGTGGTCAGCATCTCGATCTTGTGGTCGCGCAGGCGATAGATGCGGCTGTCGCCCGCCCAGATCCCCGCGAAATGCCCGTTCGCCAGCATCAGCGCGGCCACCGTCGCGCCGATCACCCCGCGCCCGCGCTCCTCGGCCTCGGCCAGGATCACCCGGTGCGCCGCCTGGATCGCGTCGCGCAGCGCATACATCCGCTCGGTCGGGTCCAGCCCCACCGGGATCGTGGCGATGCTGTCGGCGATCAGGCGGCTGGCGTAGTCGCCCGCCTCGTGGCCGCCCATGCCATCAGAGACCACCCAGATGTCATGATCGGGCAGCGCGAGGATCGCGTCCTCGTTCACCTTGCGCTTGTGCCCCACATGGGTCTTGGCGTTGAAACGAAACGGTTTCAGTTCACTCATATCGGTCGTGCCTCACTCCACACCGGGGCGTTCAGGTGGAACAGCCCCTCGACGGTCGCGTCATCCGGCAGGCCGTCGCAGACCATCACCCGGGGGATTCCGTTGACCACCGCGCTCCACACGCTGGGGGTCTGATAGCGTTTCGCCAGCAGCGCCGCCGCGAGTTCGGGCAGCGGATCGGCGGGCGAGGCCGGGGTCAGCACGAGCGACCGCCCGGCGGCCCGCAGCGGCGCTGCGCGGCGGAATTCCGGCGGCGGCAACTCGGCCAGCCGTTGCTCGAGCGTCTCGCGGGTCATCCCGTCCTCCAGCGCGTCCAGCGCCAGATCCTCGAGCTTGACGAACAGTGCCTCTTCGCTGAAATGGTCCAGCTGCGCGGGCCCCGGCGTCGTCACCGCCGCTGCCAGCGTCAGCGGAAAGCGCCGGCCCACCCGGTCGACCGAGGGCATCAGCACCCCCAGCATCTTGCTCGACCCGCCAAGGCCCGCCGCCAGCGAGAACCGCCAGATCGGCGCGCTCATGTAATGCGCGTCCCACTCGGCGCCGAGCGCCCGCTGCGCGGCCAGCATTGCCCCTTGGATCCAGGCGTCCCAGGCCGAGACGAACCCGCCGGGCAGGTTCACCCGGAAGAAGTCGCCCACCGAGGGCATCTTGCCGAAAGCGCCGAAGCCCGCTGTCATGGTCACATCGACTTGGGGCAGCTGAACTTGGTCAGCGCCGGCAGGGCAAAGGGGTTGAGGACGGAACTGGTCTGCAACTCGAAGATCGCAATGCGCCCGCCGATGATGAAGTTGACCCCCTTGCGGTCGGGCGTGTTGCGACGCCGCACCTCGGCTGCGTCCAGCAGGCGGAACCAGGCCCAGGGCCCGTCGCGTTTCAGGGTGCTTTCGACGTTGCGCGCCTCGGGCAGGATCTGCACGCGGGCAAAGCCGACCGACCCGGGCCAGGTCACCGCCACGGGCCGCGCCTGGTCCTTGTGCGAGTAGGAGATCGACTGCCCGTCGATCTCCAGCACCACCGACTTGGCCTCGGGCTGCAACGCCTCGGGCTTGATCTGGAACGACACTGCCGGGGCCGGGGCGCCGGTCGAGAAGAAGGCATCCTTGATCTCGGCCGCGAACTGCAATTGCTCCAGCACCTGCTGCGAGATGCCGAGGTCGACGCCGTTCACCGGTTTCCAGGTCCAGGGCCGGGTGCGGGTGTCCACATGCGGCAGCAGGTTGTCGTTGAAGAAGCTGTCGATCAGCCCGGTCGGCCCGAACAGCTTCGAGAAGTCGCCCATCGCCACATCCGCCCCGGCGCGCCGGTTGAACGGGTAGCGGTCCTTCAGCACTTGCTCGCAGAAGGGCAGCACCGTCGACTGCCACTTGGCGTTGATCGAGGCGCGCGTGGTCTCGCCCGCCGCGCCCGACGATCCCGTCGTGATCTGCGAAGCCCAGCGCTGCAACGGCCCGTCGAACCGCCCCGCCGCCTGCTGGAAGTTGGCGATCGCCTCGCCGCTCGCCGCGCCGCCGCTGAGCCCGCTGAAGCTCATCTTGTTCAGCTCCTGATAGACCGCCGTCAGCACGCCCATCAGCTGGTCCAGCTGCGACGGCTGCCCCTCGGGCCGGTTCACCAGATCCTGCAACCAGGCAAACCGCTCCTCGACATAGGCCCCCGGTGGCTTGGGCGGCACGCCGCCGCCCTGTACGCCCGCCGCCGTGGTCAGCGCCTCGAGGATGATCAGCCCCTGGATCGACAGGTTCGACCGCGCCTCGATCCCGACCAGCCGGTCGGTCGCATCGCTCACCGCCGCGTTTGGCAGCGACGAGCGGTCCTCGGTCAGCTTCGTCTCCTTGGCGATCTCGGTCAGGATATTGACGATGGGCGAGGTTGGCCCCGACAGCACGTTGGTAACTTCGACCGCGTGGCTGACGCTTTCCATCGGGATGATGTCGAGGTCGCCAAGGATGCCGTCATAGCGCGAGACGTAGTCGTTGTAATACAGGTCCAGCACGTCGCGGGCGAGCACCAGCATCGCCTGCTCGTTCTGCAACTGCTCGCCCCGCGCGCCCAGCACCCAGCTTTCGTTCTGCACCCGCTCGGACACGCCCACCGCCTCGGGCAGGAAGACCTCGTTGAAGCCCTTGTAGGTGAAGATGCCCTCCACCCCTTCGTTCAGCGGCTTGCCGGACGACCGCACCATCGCCCGCGCCACGTTCGGCCCGCCCGCGTCGGTGATCCGCCACTTGGGCAGGGCCGTTGCCTTGGCGCTGTTGATGATCCCGTTATAGACCCGCTGCGCCAGCGGCAGCTGGGTCAGCACGCCGCGCACCTGTTCGACCAGCGGGCCGTTCAGGGCGATTTCCTCCATCGGCTGCGACAGCAGAGCGGCAAGGTGGTCCGACAAGTCCTTCCGCAATTCATCGCGCAGGACGCCGGGATAGAGTGTCTCCCAGTCGGCCTGCATGAACTCCGTCACCATTTCCGGGTTCATCGGCCCCTGAAGCCCCAGCATCAGGTAGATCTTCAGCGCTTCGTACAGCTGCTCGGGCTCGTTCATGTTGCCGGTCATCTGCTCTTCCAGCCGCAGCAGCAGGCGTGGCAGGAACCGCTTGTTCAGGGCCGACCGATAGGTCTGCGCCGCCTGCGTGCCGATCACCTCGCCCTGGTAGAGGCCATAGCGCACCGCGCGTTCCGGCTCCGGCTCGTTCAGCACCGGGTTGCCCGGCAGGTCGCGCAGCTGGTTCAGCGCCACAACGACGGGAGGCAGGTCGGTGTCGCCAACCGGGCTGGCGGGCAGCAGCACGGCGGCCTCCTGGTAGGCCGTCGCCTTGGCTTCGGCCGCGCCGATCAGTTCGGTATTGCCAAGATAGCTGCGCACCCACAGCGCCCCCATGCCCAGCGCGACCAAGATCGTCGCGGCGATGGCGGCGCGCTGGGACCAGCGATAGCGGCGTTCCACCTTGTCGTCGGCTGACACCAGCCCGGCCTCGTTGAAGATCACCTTCTCGAACAGCCGCGTCAGGAAGTAGGACCGCCCCGTCCCCTGCCCGGTGCCGATGGCCTGACGCCCGATCCCGAAGGTCTGCGCCATGCCCAGCATCAGCCGGTCGATGGGCGTGCCTTCCTGGGTTCCGGACGTGAAATAGATCCCCCGCAGCATGTGGCGGTTCTCGAAGCGGTTGTCCTGGAACACCTCGGTCAGGAAATCCCGCGCCACCTGCCGGACCGAGGCGACCTGGCTCGGGAACCCCGCGATCAGCGCGCGGCGCTGGTGGTCGGTCTCGCGCTGCATCTTCTCCAGCGACTGCGCGTTCAGCTGTTGCAGCAGCGCGGCAAATTCCTCGTCGAAGGCCGCAACGGGCGAGGCCTCGCCCTTGGTCTTTTCCAGTGGCAGGGTGAAACCCCAGACCTGTTCGCGATCCTCTTTGCCAAGGTCGTCGAAATACTCGCTGAACCCGGCGATCAGGTCGGCCTTGGTGAACAGAACGTAGACCGGGAACCGCACACCCAGCCGTTCGCGCAATTCGTTCAGCCGCCGCCGAACCGCCGCCGCGTGGGCCTTCTGCGTCAGCTCGTCCTGCAGCGACAGGTCCGACAGCGAGATCGCGATCATAGCCCCGTTGATCGGCTGCCGCTTGCGGTATTTCTTCAGCAGCCCAAGGAACCCCAGCCAGGCCGCATTGTCCGCGTCGGCGTCGCTTTCCTGCGTCGTGTAACGCCCGGCGGTGTCGATCAGCACCGCCTCGTTGGTGAACCACCAGTCGCAGTTGCGCGTGCCGCCGATGCCGCCGATGGCCTCTTTCCCCAGCTTGTCCGCCAGCGGGAACTGCAGGCCCGAATTGACGATGGCCGTGGTCTTGCCCGCGCCCGGCGGGCCGATCATCACGTACCACGGCAGCTCGTTCAGGTGCTTCTTGCCGTTCTTCGACTTCTTCAGCTCGGTCATGGCGAGCTTGAACTTGTTGCGCAGCTCGCCGATCTCTTCCGAGATCACGTCGTCCTGCGTGGTCTCGGTCGCCTCGACGATCTCTTCCGTCATCTTGCGGTTCTTGCGCCACCGCAGCCAGAGGATCAGCAGCATGATCAGCAGGAAGACCAGCCAGACGATGCAGATGGTCACGATCCGTGCGATTAGCCCGGTCAGGGGGTGCCACTCCTCGGTCCCGATCAGGGGTCCGAGGAACCAGACCGCCAGCGACAGGGCCAGCGCGACAAAGGTCAGGGCGAAATAGATCGACCGGAAGCCCCGGATTATCCAGCGGATCATTGGCTGACCTCACGCACCAGAACCACCTCGATCCGCCGGTTCTTGGCCCGGCCTTCCCTTGTCTTGTTGTCGGCAATCGGCTCGCTGTCCGCCCGGCCCTCGGCCGACAGGCGGTCGTCGTCGTCGAACAGCTCGGCGATGCCGTTCATCACCGATTTCGCCCGTGCCAGCGACAGGTGCATGTTCGACGGAAAGCGCGAGGACTTGATCGGCACGTTGTCGGAATGCCCGACGATGATGACCTTGCCCTTCTCGTCGTTCAGGGCTTCGGCCAGGCGGTGAATCGGATCGACGAACCGCTTTTCCAGCGCGTCCGAGCCTGAGCCGAACATGCCCGACCCCTCGATGCGGATCACCAGCGTATTGGCGCGCGGAAAGACCTCGATAAGGCCCTCGTCGATCTCCTGCTTGAGGAACCCCTCCACCTTCTTCTGCTGGTCCAGCGCGGTGGGCGCGGGCGGAGGAGGCGGCGGCGGCGGCGCGCGGCGCAGCAGTTGGGCGACGGGGCCGGAATCGATGATCGACAGCTGGCCGATCACCCGTTCGGTCGATTGCCTCAGGAACCAGTTCAGCCCCATGAACTGCGCCGTCAGCAGGAAGGCCGTGACGCCCAGCGTGATCCAGGCCAGCCGCCAGGCCGACAGCGCCTTGAACGGCTTCAGGATGCCTTCCCATCGTGGCGACAGGTCGTGCTCCAGCGGCCCCCGCTGGGCCCGGATGATCCGCGCCAGCGCCGCGCGGATCTGGGTGTGCTTCTCAAGCCCGCCGGGTTCGATGCGCAGGCGTCCCTCGAAGCCCAGCGACATGCACATGTAGAGAAACTCCAGCATGTCGATGTTCGCGCCGGGTTCCTTTTCCAGCCGCGCCAGCAGGTCGTAGAAGCGGTCGCCGCCCACCGTCTCGCGGTGGAAGGTGCCGACCATCGACTGCAACCCCCAGGCCGATTGGCCGCCCCAGGGTGTGTTCAGCACCACGTCGTCCAGCGTCGCGCAGAGCGCGTAACGCGCGACCTTCACCGTCTGCGCCTGGATGCCCGCCTGCAACGCCCGGTTCTCGAACTCGCGTACCTCGGCCACGACGCTCTGGCGCAGCTTGTCCGGGTCCATGTGCTGGGCCCGGTTGCGGATGCGGGAGATCAGCGAGAAGAGCGTGCTGGCGCAGGCGATCAGCGCGTTCATCCCCGTCATCGCCATCCTGGCGTTCGGCGCCCCGCGCGGCGCCTCGCGGCGCGGCGAAGCCGCCTGAGGCACACCGTAGGCGTCCATGCCGCCACCGCCGCCCTGGGGAGCAGGCGTTTCCAGCGGATCGTAGGCCCGCGATTGCTGCGGCGCGGCCGCGCCCCGCCGACCGCCCGGATTGGGGCGGATCACCGTCTTGTCGGTGTCGTTGGGCTCTGCAAACGGGTCTTCGTCAGACATGCTTCATCCCATCCGGTCAGGTATTGCGGATCGCCCACAGCTCCATCTTCAACCCCGGATACTGGCCCGAGACGTGGACGGCGATGCCCCCCGAAGTGGTCATCTTGCCCCAATAGGGGCTGGCGGCGTCCAGTTCGAAATACACGACCCCCGCGTGATAGGGTATCTGGCGCGGTGCCACGGGCAGCGGCCGGATGGTGATGCCGGGCAGGGCCGAGTTCACCAGCTGCCGGATTTCCTCGACCGGGCCGATCTTGGCCTGCCCCGCGAAGTGCCGCCGCACGTCCTCGGCCGGGATGTCCGCGTTCACCGCCAGCACGAACCCGGCGTTGCCCAGCAGCTTGCGGTCGGCGATCACGCCGACGCTGATGCCATACTTGCGCGGTTCCAGCGCGATCGGGATGGCGGTCTGTTCCAGGACCGAGCTGAGGTATTGCCGCAGCGTACGGATCACCGGCGAGAAGGTCGCCGTCAGGTCGTCATGGCGATAGGCTGGAAACCGCGGCGGCTCCTTGTCCGTTGTCATGAACACCGACAGCTCGCCCGCCAGCGAAACGAAGGTGCGGAAGAGATCCTCGGGGTGCAGGTTCTCGATCTGGCCCAGATGCCGCACCAGCGGCAGGGTCCGGTTGACCACGCCCAGCAACAGGAAGTCGGAAATCTCCGCCGCCCCGCGCGCGCCCGCCCCCTCGGACAGCCGCCCGGCCAGCGCGGTCATGCGGTGCGACAGCAATCCCTCCAGCTCGCGCAGGAAGCCGCTTAGCGGGTTCGCCGCGCGCACATCGACGGCGGACGGAATGAACGACTGGTCGAGGATGATCGACTTGTCGGGCCGCACCTCGATGATGCGCGCGATCGGGATCGCCAGCTTGTCCGACAGGTCGTCCACCGCCAACGCGAATTGCAGGCGCATCTTGCCCACGCCGATGGTCACGGGCTTCTTCTGCTGGCCCATGGTGTCGGTGACTTCCAGCTCGGACGGGCGCAACCGGCTCGCCGACATCTCGGCGCCGGACAGGTCCACCTCCAACGCGCCCTGCCGCCGCTGCGGCACCGTCAGCAGCACGACGCAATCCTTGATCGTCGTCGGCACCTCGAGCGCGGGCGGGTGATCGTCGGTCATCGGCACGCGGAAGACCGCGCCGTCATGGGTCAGCCCGCCGATGCTCTTCAGCGCGAACTGGCCGATCTTCAGCACCTCGTCGTCGATTTCCAGCTGGCTGACGCCCCAGGCATAGGGCCGCACGCGCCGCGCCAGCCCGCCGACCATCGCTTCCATGTAGCGGTCGGCCTGCTGGAAATGATGCGGCTGCAAGAACAGACCTTCGGTCCAAAGCACCTTGCTGTCCCAGGACACGGACTTCTCCTTCGTTGGCGACCCTACTCTTTCAGCTTGTCCAGCTGATCCTTGTAGGCCCGTGCAAATTCGCGGCTGAACAGGTCATGAAAGTCGTTTTCCGCCTGATCCGACACTTCGGCATAGATCTTTTCGTACACTTCCCAATAGCGCGCCTTCTTGCCTTTGAAGAGGCCGCCCAGCCCGCCCGAGGCCTCGATCTGGCCTTCGAGAACCTTCGGGTCGAGCCGCTTGAGCACGCCTTTCAGCGCCGCCTCCATCCCCGTGACCATGGCGATCTCATGCGCCTTGATGTCCTGCAACGCCTGCTCGGCGGCACTTTCGGGGCTGAGGTAGCCGCGCGTGGCGGGCTTGATAATCGCCTCGACCGCCTGCTCCGGGCTGATCGAGAATTTCAGCGGGTTGTTGCCCCCGGCGGCGATCATCGTCTGTTCGATGCGGAACTCGGACTTGATCGAGGTGCGCGTCATCAGGAT
>JAGRMS010000280.1 GCA_020441135.1 Pseudooceanicola sp. | reverse complement strand
GCCGTCAGCGTCGTCTTGCCGTGGTCAACGTGCCCGATCGTCCCGATGTTCACGTGCGGCTTGTTGCGTTCGAATTTTGCCTTGCCCATTTCCTGTCGCGCCTTCCAGCTGTGCGGGGCCGAACGCCCCGGTATTGTCACTCTGCGCCGGGCAGATAGGCGGTTCGCGCGGGGAAATCAAGCGGCGATGCTCAGCCGTTGGCGGGAGGCGCCAGGGCCGAGGGAATCCGGACCGTTGTGGCCGCCCCGTCGCGCGGCTGGAACCAGCCCTGTTCCTTCCGCTGCTTGACCATCCAGGCCTCGACCTCGCGTACCGCGTTGGCGGCAAGGCCCTGCATCTGCTCTTCGCGCGTGCGTTCGTTGCCGGAGCCGACAATGAAGGTGCCAGCCGTGGTGCTCTCGAAGATGGTCATCTGCTCCACTTTCGGGTTCAGCTTGGCATTGGCGGCATCGTCCCAGACGGTGACGTTGATGATCAGCGCAGACTTGGGCTTGTAGACCAGAGGCAGACCCGGAGGGGCGAGCATGTAGCCTTCAACGCTGATGGCCAGGTGGTAGAGCTGGTCGCCCTGGTAACGTTCGAATCGTTGCGCAACCGCTTTCTTCAGCGCCGCCTCCCACTCTTCCTTGGTCGCATCGCGGGACACCGGGCCCTTGCGCATCTTGTCGGCGACAACGACGTTGTAGCCCAGCCGGAACGCGCCGAGGTCGGACAGGGGATCGCTCGGGGTCGCCGTCGGGGCGCAGGCGGCCATCATCAGAAGGGCCGTCAGCAGGGAAAGAATGCGGATCATGCGTGCCTCGTTAGCCTGTATTCTTTCCGAGATAGCCCAAGGGCGGCGATGTGGCAAATGACGGCTTTGCGCCGCCTCAGGTAAAGCGGTTGTCGCGCGGGAATCCGCGCGGGGCCATGCGGCCCGATCCGGCGCGCTTGCCGAGCCATTCGGCCAGGTCGGTCTCGGTCCGGGTGCGCCCCGCCGGGTCGAGCCAGCTGAGACCATCGGCCAGCGTGAAGGTGGTGGCATCCGACAGCCCGCCGTCCTTGTATTTCTGCAACCTTACGCCCTTGCCGCGGCCCATCTCGGGGAGTTCTTCGGCCAGGAACACCAGCACCTTGCGGTTGTCGCCAACCACCGCCACGGCGTCGCCCAGCACCGGCTTGCAGACTTTCGCCCTGGCCGCGCCATTGACGTTCAGCACCTGCTTGCCGGCGCGGGTCTGGGCCAGCACCTCGGTCTCGGGCACGATGAAGCCGTCGCCGGCGTCGGAGGCAACCAGCAGGCGGCGGTCGGCCTGGTGGACGAAAAGGTCGATGATCTCGGCGTCGTTGGGCAGGTCGACCATCAGGCGCAGCGGTTCGCCAAGTCCACGCCCGCCGGGCAGGTTCGACGCCGAAAGCGTGTAGAACCGCCCGTTCGACCCGAAGACCAGCAGCTTGTCGGTGGTTTCGGCGTGGATCAGGAAGCGGGGGCCGTCACCGTCGCGGAACTTCAACTCGCGCTCGGCGTCGATATGGCCGGTCATCGCGCGGATCCAGCCCATCTGCGAACAGATGACGGTGATCGGCTCGCGTTCGATCATCGCCTCAAGCGGCACGTCCTCGACCTCGGCGGCCTCGGACAGCTGCGTGCGGCGGGCGCCGCCGGGATAGTCCTTGCCGAATTTCTTCTTGGTCTCCTTCAGCTGCTCGGCGATCTTCGCCCATTGCAGCTTCGGATCGTCCAGCAGGTCTTCCAGCCCGGCGCGCTCCTCCATCAGGGCGGCCTGCTCGCGCAGCAGTTCCAGCTCTTCCAGCCGCCGCAACGACCGCAGGCGCATGTTCAGGATGGCCTCGGCCTGCACGTCCGACAGGCCGTTTTCGCGGCCTTCGTAGCGTTGAGGCACCACGCGGCTGTCCGCCTCGGCCCCGCGCCAGGGTTCGGGGGCATCTTCGTCCGTCACTAGGTGCAGCGCGGCCTTGTCCACGCCAAGCAGCGGCGAGACATAATCCGCCTCTGACGTCGCCCGCCGGATCGTCGCCTGATGCGGCTTCGACCAGTCCTCGAACATCAGCGCGACCTTGGGGTCGTCGTCATAGCGGATGATGTCGA
>JAGRMS010000028.1 GCA_020441135.1 Pseudooceanicola sp. | reverse complement strand
TCAAGGCCTCGGGCATCAACCCGGTCAGCAAGCTGGAATGGAGCGACCACATTCCGCCGGAATGGCCGGCGCGGGCGCTGCTGTGGCTGTGCTCGGAGGATGCGGACGATTTCCTGGGCAAGGAGGTGGCGCTGCGCGAACCGGCGATCCGCGAGCGGGTCGGGCTGATATGATCGAGCTGGCAAAGGACGGCGGGCTCTGGACGGTCACGCTGAACCGTCCGGACAAGGCCAATTCGCTGACGGGCGAGATGCTGGAGCAGCTGGCGGAGATCGCCGAAAGCGCGGGCGAGGCGCGGGTGCTGGTGCTGACCGGGGCAGGCAAGGTGTTCAGCGCGGGCGCGGACCTGGAGGCGGCGCGGGCGGGACTGGCGACCTCGCCGCTGTGGGAGCGGCTCTCGGGGGCGATTGCCGCCCTGCCCGGCCTGACCATCGCCGCGCTGAACGGCACGGCGGCCGGGGGCGCGCTGGGGATGGTGCTGGCCTGCGACCTGCGGATCGCGGTGCCTTCGGCCAAGGTCTTCTACCCGGTGATGAAGCTCGGGTTCCTGCCGCAGCCCTCGGACCCGGGGCGCATGGCGGCGCTGATCGGCCCGGCGCGGACGCGGCTGGTGCTGATGGGCGGGCAGCGCCTGTCGGCGGAAGAGGCGCTGGCCTTCGGGCTGGTGGACCGGCTGGTGGAGCCCGAGGCGCTGATGGACACCGCGCGGGCGCTCGCCGCCGATACGCTGGCGGCGGAGCCAAGCGTGGCGGCGGCGATCAAGGCGCTTTGCGTCGGCGTTCGCGCCAGAGGGTGAACAGCCCCGCCGCGACGATGATCCCCGCGCCGATCACCACGTTGGGGCGCAGCACCTCGTTGAAGAGCACCAGACCAAGGGTCGAGGCGAAGACCAGCTGGAAATAGGCGAAGGGCTGCACGGCGCTGGCCTCGGCCACCTCGTAGCAGCGGATCAGCAGGTAGTGGCCCAGCGCGCCGGTCAGGCAGAGGGTCGCCATCCAGGCCTGGTCGGTGGGGGTCATCGGCTCCCAGTAGGAGAGGCCGATGGCGGTCATGAAGACGGCGCCCACGGTGCCGGTCCAGAAGAAGGAGGTCGCCGTGCGGTCGCGGCGGGCGACGTAACGGGTCAAGAGGCCGTAGACCGAGAACATGGCGGCCGAGATCAGCGGCACGATCAGCGCCGGGTTGAAGACGCCGACGCCCGGTTGCAGGATGATCAGCACGCCGATGAAGCCGACGCCGATGGCGGTCCAGCGCCGCCAGCCGACCTTTTCGCCGAGGATCGGGCCGCTGAGGGCGGCGATGATGAGCGGGTAGCAGGCGAAGGCTGCGTGGCTTTCGACGAGGCCGACAAGGGTGAAGCCGTAGACGGCGACGACGATCTCGGCGGCCAGCAGGAAGCCGCGGAAGGCTTGCAGGAAGGGCTGCGAGGTGGCGGCGGCGGCGCGCAGGCCCCCGGCCTGGCGGGTGGCGATCACCATGACGAAGGCGGCGAAGAACCAGTAGCGGATCATCACCACCATCATCGCGTTGTATTCCCCGGCGAGGTGGCGCGAGATGCCGTCCTGAAGGGAGAACACCACCGTGGTGGCGATCATCAGGGCGATGCCAAGGGGCACGTTGTTGGATTGCGGGGTCATAGGCGGGCCCTTGTCATGTGCCGTTTGCGACCGAAGCCTTTTGCACGCTCGACGGTGAAGCCCGCATCCGCCAGCGCGCGGCGGACGTGGCCGGCGGCGGTATAGCTGGCGGCGGTGCCGCCGGGGGCGGTGTGGCGGGCGACTTCCTGGAGGAGCGCGGGCTCCCACAGCTCGGGGTTGCGGGCGGGGGAGAAGCCGTCGAGGAACCAGGCGTCCGCCCTGCCCTGCCAGCGCGTCAGGGTTTCGCGGGCGTCGCCTTCGATCAGGGTGAAGGTCACGCCGGGGGCGATTTCGGCTGCGTCGAGCGGAGGCCAGTGGGCGAGCAGCTGTTGCGCGAGGGGGGCGAGTTCGGGGAAGGCGGCGAGGGCCTGTTCCATGTCGGGGGCGGTCATGGGGTAGGCTTCGAAGCTGGTGAAATGCAGGGCGCCTTGCGTCTGGCTGGCCTGCCACGCCTGCGCGGTGGCGAGCAGGTTCAGGCCGGTGCCGAACCCCAGCTCGGCGATGTGAAAGCCGTCGCGGAAGCGGTCGGGCAGGCTGTTGCCGGTAAGGAAGACGTGGCGGGTTTCCTCCAGCCCGTTATCGAGGCTGAAATACGGATCGTCGAAGCGGCGCGAGACGGGGATGTGCCCGTCGCGCCAGTCGATCTCGGCTGTTTCCGTCATCCCGGGCCCCTTGCCTGCGGCATCGCTTCTGCGCCTGTGGGGAGGAAGAGGCAAGTGGGGTTCCTCGCGGCGCGGAATGGGCTATGGGACGGGTTGGATGACCAGAGGGGCAGGCATGGCGGACGTCACCATCCGGGGGGCCGGGATTTTCGGGCTGTCGATCGCCTGGGCCTGCGTGTCGCAGGGCGCGCGGGTGGCAGTGATCGACCCCTTCGGGCCGGGCGCGGGAGCGAGCGGCGGCATCGTCGGCGCGCTGGCGCCGCATGTGCCGGAGAACTGGAACAGCAAGAAGGCGTTCCAGCTGGAGAGCCTGCTGATGGCCGAAGGGTTCTGGACGGGGGTCCGGGAGGCCGGCGGGGTCGATCCCGGCTATGGACGTTTGGGGCGGTTGCAGCCGGTGGCGGACGAGGCGGCGCTGGCGCTGGCGCGGCAGCGGGCGGGGACGGCGGCGGCGCTGTGGCGGGGCGAGGCGGTCTGGGAGGTATTTGAGGGCACGGGGGCGGGGTTCGAGCCGGCGAGTCCGACCGGCTATCTGATCCGCGATACGTTGAGCGCCCGCCTGCATCCCCGCCGCGGCTGCGCCGCGCTGGTGGCGGCGTTGCGGGCGCGGGGGGCGACGGTGGAGCGTGACGGCGAGGAGCGCGGGATTGTCCTGCACGCGACCGGGGCGGCGGGTCTGGCAGAGCTGTCGCAGGCCACCGGGCGGGCGGTGGGCGGCGCGGTCAAGGGGCAGGCGGCGTTGTTTGCCTTCGAGGCGCGGGACGCGCCGCAGCTGTTTGTCGACGGGCTGCACCTGGTGCCCCATGCGGACGGGACGCTGGCGGTGGGATCGACCTCGGAGCGGGAGTTCGACGCGGCGACCGAGACCGACGGGCAGCTGGATACGCTGATCGAACGGGCGCGCGTGGCGCTGCCCGCGCTGCGGGAGGCACCGGTGATCGAACGCTGGGCCGGGCTGCGCCCGCGCAGCCGGTCCCGCGCGCCGATGCTGGGGGTGCATCCGTTGTTTCCGGGGCAGTTCATCGCCAATGGCGGGTTCAAGATCGGCTTCGGCATGGCCCCGAAGGTGGCCGAGGCGATGGCGGCGCTGATGCTGGAGGGGCGGGACGCGATTCCCGAGGCGTTCCGGGTCGAGGCGTCGATGTGAGGCGGAGACCCCCTCCCCTGCCCCTCCCCCTTGCAGGGGGAGGGGATGGCGTGGCGCCGGTGGAGAGTGCTTCCCTCCCCCTGAAAAGGGGGAGGGTCGGGAGGGGGGTTTCGCCGGGTCAGCGGAAGATCGGAATTTGGGGTGCTGCCGTATCCGGCAGATCGCCGGTCAGGCGCGGGTCGGGCTGGATTTCGACCTGCTGGCGCAGGGCGGTGAAGCCCGAGCGGAGGTAGAAGCCCAGCGCGCGGGGGTGGTCGAGGGTGCAGGTATGAACGTGCAGCCGCGTGATACCCGCGTCGAAGGCGGTGGCGATGGCCCGGGTCATCAGGAATCGCCCGGCCGTGCTGCCAAGCAGCGCGGGGCCGACGCCGAAGAAGGCGATCTCGCAGTCGCCGGGTGTGCGAAAGTCCAGTTCCAGCAGCCCATCGGCCAAGCCGTCGCGTTCCAGCGCGAAGACCTGGACGCCGGGGTCGTGCAGGATGGCGAGCAGTTGCTCTTCACTCATGCGCAGGCGCGAGAACCAGAGCCAGTCCATGCCGCCGACGCGCAGGAAGAGGTCGCGGTACCACTCCGGCTCCGGTTGCTCAACGCGGCGCAGTGTGTAGCCCTCGGGCGCGGCGCAGGGGCGCGGGGCCGGGCGGGCGCGCATCTCCAGATGCGTCACCACCGTTGCCACACGGCCCCGGGGCACGTCGTGAAAGCCATCCGGCAGGATCACAGCAGACCGGCCTCGCGCAGCAGGGCCGGCATGTCGGCCTCGGGGCGGGGGCCGATGTGGGCGATGACCTCGCCCGCGCAGAGGCAGCCGATCTTCGCGCAGGTCTCGAGGTCGCGGCCAGTCGCCAGGCCGAAGAGGAACCCGGCGGCGAACTGGTCGCCCGCGCCGGTGGCGTCGACCGGGACCACCTTGACCACGGGCACGTCGATCCGCGCGCCATCCGCCACGACCGACACGCCGTCGCCCGAGCGGGTGCAGACCACCAGCGGGCAGATCGCCGACACCTTGGCCAAGGCTTCTTCGAGGTCGTCGGTTTCGTAGAGCGACCTTATTTCGGCCTCGTTGCCGATCACGAAGTCGAGGTCATGCTCGATCAGCCGCAGGAAGTCGGCGCGGTGGCGTTCGACACAGAAGGGGTCGGAAATGGCGATGCCGGTCTTGCCACCACTGGCACGGCAGTCGCGGGCGGCCTCAAGGAAGGCAGTCTTGCCCTTGTCCTTGTCGAAGAGATAGCCCTCGAGGAACATGATCCTCGCGCGGCCCGCGACGTCCTTCGACACGTCCGCCGAGCTGAGTTCCGAGGAAATCCCGAGGTAGGTGTTCATCGACCGCTCGCCATCGGGCGAAACGAAGATCATCGAGCGCGAGGTCGGCAGTTCGCCCCCCGCCACCGGCGGATTGGCGAAGTCGATGCCGTTGTCCTGCATCGCGCCCGCGTAGAACCGCCCCAGCGCGTCATCGCGCACCCGCCCGATGAAGGCGGTGGCGAGGCCCAGCGCCCCGGCCCCGGCGATGGTATTGGCGACCGAGCCGCCGGGAGTCTGCACCCGGCCTTCCATCGCGCCGTAGAGCACCTCGGCCCGCTCGCGCTCGACCAGCTGCATGATGCCCTTGCCGATGCCCATGTGGTCGAGAAAGCTGTCGTCGGCCTTCGAGATGACATCGACGATGGCATTGCCGATGCCGACCAGATCGTAGGTTTTCATGGGGTCTTGTCCTCGTAGATGCAGAGATCGCGGATCAGGCAGGCCGGGCACTTGGGCTTGCGCGCCACGCAGGTATAGCGGCCGTGCAGGATCATCCAGTGATGCGCGTGCTGCTGGAAGTCGGCGGGAATATTGTCCTCGATGGCGCGCTCGACGGCCACCACGTCCTTGCCGGGCGCGATGCCCGAGCGGTTGCCGAGGCGGAAGATATGGGTATCGACCGCCTGCGCCGGATAGTGCCACCACATGTTCAGCACGACGTTGGCGGTCTTGCGCCCCACCCCCGGCAGCGATTGCAGGGCGGCGCGGGAATTCGGGACCACGCCGCCATATTCCTCGGCGAGGATGCGCGAGAGCTTCATCACGTTCTTCGCCTTCTGGCGGAAGAGACCGATGGTCTTGATGTGCTCGGTCAGCCCCTCTTCGCCCAGCGCCAGCATCTTTTCGGGCGTGTCGGCCACGGCGAACAGTTTGCGCGTCGCCTTGTTCACGCCCGCGTCCGTCGCCTGCGCCGACAGCGCCACGGCGACCAGCAGGGTGAAGGCGTTGACGTGCTCGAGCTCGCCCTTCGGCTCGGGCTCGGCCTCGTGGAAGCGCGTGAAGATCGCGCGGAGGGTGTGATAGTCGAGCTGGCGGGTCATCGCCCGCGTTGATGCCGCAGGCAGGGGCGGGCCGCAACGGGGAAAGTGCCCCGTGGCGGGCGCATCCTCGCCGCGGGCGCCAAGAATTTTCGAAAATTCTTGGCCAAGGCTTTTGCAAAAGCCTTGGCGCGCGCGGACAGGGAATTGCGCAGGAACCGGGTCGCGCCGCGCGCGCCTTCGCCCTACATTCAGGCCCAAGCACAAGGAGCCGCCCGATGAACGCCATCCTCCCCGAATCCGGCTATCACTACAACGTCATGCGCCGCGCCATCGACCTGATCGATGCGGGCGGCGACCTGTCGCTGGACGACCTCGCGCGGCAGATGGGCATGAGTCCGGCGCATTTCCAGCGGCTGTTCTCGGCCTGGGCCGGGGTCTCGCCCAAACGCTACCAGCAATACCTGCGCCTCGGCCATGCCAAGGCGCTGCTGGCGGAACGGTTCACCACGCTCGAGACGGCGCTGTCGACGGGCCTGTCGGGCTCGGGCCGCCTGCACGACCTGTTCCTGCGGTGGGAGGCGATGAGCCCCGGCGATTTCGCGAAGGGCGGCGCGGGGCTGACGATCTTCTGGGGCTGGTTCGAGAGCCCCTTCGGCCCGGCGCTGGTGATGGGCACCGACAAGGGCATCTGCGGCATCGGCTTTGCCGCCGAAACCGGGGCCGAGGCGGCGATGGAAGACCTGACCGGGCGCTGGCCCAAGGCGACCTACGTCGAGGACGTGGTGCGCCTGCGGCCCTGGGCACTGGCGGCCTTCGGGGCCGAGGACGAGCTGACCGAATGCCCGCTGTTCCTGATCGGCGCGCCGTTCCAGATCAAGGTGTGGGAGGCGCTGCTGACGATCCCCTCGGGCCATGTCACCACCTACTCGGAAATCGCCGGGGCCATCGGCACGCCGAAGGCCGTCCGCGCCGTTGGCACCGCCGTGGGGCGCAACCCGATCAGCCTGCTGATTCCCTGCCACCGGGCGCTGCGCAAGTCGGG
>JAGRMS010000279.1 GCA_020441135.1 Pseudooceanicola sp. | reverse complement strand
GGCGAGGCCGGGCCGGTGCATTCGGCGGGCATCAAGCTGGTCGACCGCGTGGCCTGGCCGGTGGCCGACCTGCGCTGCGACTGGACCGAGGACTGCCCGGTCGAGGCGGTGGCGATGGCCTGGGACGTCTACAAGCCGCAGCTTGACGCCTACGTCCAGCGCGCCCTCGATCCCCGCGCGGCGCCCTCCTACGGCGTTCCGGGCGACGAGTGACGTCTAGTGAGGCCCCCAATCCCCATTCCCGCCCCATAAGGGGGAGAAGAGCCGTTTGCCTGGCGTGCGGTGCGATTTTGGACAGGCCCGGGCGAAAGCGGTCCGCGGGTGGACAGGTTGCAAGGCCGCGGACTCTGTCGTCGGCTTGCTCTGTCCCCCATTCGCACCCCCAATGGAGGAAGGCGCGGAGGCAGAGCCGGTGCTTTCCTGTCGAGCAGTGCGTTCATGGACAGGTTCGGGCTATGCCTGTCCACGGGCGAACACGTTGCAAGCGCCCTGCTTCCGTCTCCTCCTTGCTTCGGGATGAAACAGGACGAAGGGGTCGACGCTGTCCATCGGGGGACAGGAATCCGCTTGGGTTGTCCAACGCCGGACAGGCCGGATGCCTCCGTCGGCCCGTTTGCCAGTCTGTCCGCCGACAGCGACTCTTGGCGACCGGACCGGCGAGGTTGGCACCACCTCCCCGCGAAGGGAGAGCGGCGCCGCTCCTGTCCCGCGACGTTTCCAGGCGCGGGGGCTGCCAATGCGGCCTCGATCCGTGCCCCTCCGCCCGAAGCCTTGCGCTTCCCCTCCCCCTTGTGGGGAGGGGAGAGGGGTGGGGGTTTTCCCGCCACGACTTTGACACCTTGAGGAGACGCCGATGCGCGACCCCCGCCACGATATCCTGTTCGAGCCGGTCACGATTGGCCCGCTGACGGCGAAGAACCGCTTCTACCAGGTGCCGCATTGCAACGGCGGCGGCTATCGCGACCCCTCGGCGGTGGCGGAAATGCGAGGCGTCAAGGCCGAAGGCGGATGGGGCGTGATCTTTACCGAGCAGACCGAGATGCACCATTCCTCGGAAATCACCCCCTTCATCGAGCTGCGCCTGTGGGAGGATCAGGACATCCCCGCCCTCGCCCGCATGTCCGGGCAAATGAAAAGCCACGGTGCGCTGGCGGGCATCCAGCTGGCCTATTCCGGGATCAACGGGCCGAACCTATACACCAAGGAGGTGCCGCTGGCCCCGACGGCGCTGCCGATCCGCACCTTTACCAACGACCCGGTGACGGCGCGGGCGATGGACCGCGAGGATATCCGCGCCCTGCGCCGCTGGTTCGTCAACGCGGCGAAACGGTCGCGCACGGCGGGGTTCGACCTGATCTGCCTCTACGGCGCGCATGGCTTCGGCATCTTCCAGCATTTCCTCTCCCGCGCCACCAACCAGCGAACGGACGAATACGGCGGCAGTCTGGAAAACCGGTCACGCTTCGTGCGCGAAGTGATAGCGGACATGCGCGAGGCGGTAGGCGACACGATGGCGCTGACCCTGCGGCTGTCGCTGGACGAGGTGGTGGGCGACCTGGGGTTTTCGAACGCCGAGGTGCGCGATTTCATCGAGATGCACGGCGACCTGCCCGACCTCTGGGATCTCGCACACGGGGCCTGGGAAGATTGTTCGGGCCCCTCGCGGTTCAAGGAGGAAGCGGCGCAGGAAGACCTCGTGCGGGGAATCAAGGCGCTGACCTCGAAGCCGGTGGTGGGCGTCGGCCGCTTCACCTCGCCCGATACGATGGTGCGGATGGTGCGGCAGGGTGTGCTCGACTTCATCGGCTGCGCGCGACCGTCGATCGCCGACCCCTTCCTGCCAAAGAAGATCGAGGAGGGGCGGGTCGAGGACATTCGCGAGTGCATTGGCTGCAACATCTGCATCACCGGGGACATGACGCAGGGCATGGGCCGCTGCACCCAGAACC
>JAGRMS010000278.1 GCA_020441135.1 Pseudooceanicola sp. | reverse complement strand
CCAGCGCGCCGCCGCCGATGGTGCCCGACTGCCCGCCGTCCCAGACCAGCATCGCCGCGCCTACCTCGCGCGGGGCCGAGCCCTGGACGGCGGCGACCACCACCCGCGCCACCCGGCCATGCGACGCTACGGCGGCGCGCAGGGCGTCGAGGTCAAACCCCATGCCGCGCCCTCCCGATGGCCCGCCAGACCTCTTCCGCGGTGGCGGGCGCGTTCAACGCCGGATAGCGCGGCCCGCAGGAGGCCACCGCGTCCGACAGCGCCAGCCAGGCGGAAATCCCTAGCATGAAGGGCGGCTCGCCCACCGCCTTCGAGCGATAGATCGTCTCTTCGCGGTTCGCTCCGTCCCAGAGCGCGACGTTGAAGATCTCGGGCCGGTCCGAGCAGGCGGGGATCTTGTAGGTGGAGGGCGCGTGGGTGCGCAGGCGGCCCCTGTCGTCCCAGACCAGTTCCTCGGTCGTCAGCCAGCCCGCACCCTGGACGTAACCGCCCTCGACCTGGCCGATGTCCAAAGCCGGGTTCAGCGAGGTGCCGGCGTCGTGCAGGATGTCGGCGCGCAGGATACGGTTTTCGCCGGTCAGGGTGTCCACCGCCACCTCGGTCACGGCGGCCCCGTAGGCGAAATAGAAGAACGGGCGGCCCTGGCCCTTGATGCGGTCCCAGGCCACCTTCGGGGTCTTGTAGAAGCCGGTGGCCGAGAGGCTGACCCGGCCGACATAGGCGTGCTGGGCGGCCTCGGTGAAGGTCAGAACCTCGCCGCCGACGAAGACCTTGCCGCCCTCGAAACGCACGTCGGCGGGCTTGCACTGGTGCTCTGCCGCCAGATGCGCGGCCATGCGGTCGCGGATGATGTCGCAGGCGGCCTTCACCGCCATGCCGTTCAGGTCGCTGCCGGACGAGGCGGCGGTGGCCGAGGTATTCGGCACCTTCGCCGTATCCGTCGCGGTGATCTTCACCATGTCCAGCGGCACGCCGAACCGCGCCGCCGCGACCTGGGCGACCTTCTGGAACAGGCCCTGGCCCATCTCGGTGCCGCCGTGGTTCAGGTGGATGGAGCCGTCCTGGTAGACGTGGACCAGCGCCCCCGCTTGGTTCAGGTGGGTGAGGGTGAAGGAAATGCCGAACTTTACCGGCGAAAAGGCGATGCCTTTTCGGATCAGCGGATTGGCGGCGTTCCACTCGGCCACCGCTTTCCGCCGCGCGGCGTAGTCCGAGGTCCGGAGCAGGCGCGCGGTGATCCCGTGCAGGATGAAATCCTCGACCGTCATGCCATAGGGCGTGGTCTGCGCGCCCAAGGGCGCGGCGGGTGCGGGCTGCGACGTTTCCTGCACCGCCCCGCGGCTGGTCAGATCGTCGTGCTTCTTCTCTTCCGAAATACTCTCGGGGGGGGACGGCGGAGCCGTCGGGGGGGCAGACGGCCCCCCCTCTGCCATCTCGGCATAGTAGTTCCGCCGCCGCACCTCGGCCCCGTCGAGGCCGAGTGCAAAGGCGACGTGGTCCATCACCCGCTCGATCCCCGCCATTCCCTGCGGCCCGCCAAAGCCGCGATAGGCGGTGGCGGACTGGGTGTTGGTCTTGAGCCTGTGGCTCTCGATCCGCGCGTTCGGCAGCAGGTAGGCATTGTCGGCGTGCAGCATCGCCCGGTCGGCGACCGGCAGGGACAGGTCCATCGACCAGCCGCAGCGGGTGTATTGCACGAACTCGACGCCCGCGATGCGCCCCTCGGCATCGAACCCGGCGCGGTAGTCGATGCGGAAGTCGTGGCGCTTGCCGGTGATGACCA